>DATKSG010000053.1:0-44146 GCA_035531775.1 Acidimicrobiales bacterium
AGACCGGCACCTGCTGGTGGGCGACCAACCTGCAGGCCAACCCAGTGGCACCCACCGGGACCGACACCCACTCCTTCATCCAAGGTGCGGTCGGCGCCGCCGGCTCGCAGGACTACCTGGTGGCAGGGACCAACACCCTGATCGCCACGGCCGGCACCTACTACGCCAAGAAGCTGAACGCCACTACCTGCCAGGCCAGCACAGCGCTGGCCCACGCTTCACCGGGCTTCAACTGGGGCACCAGCTACAGCAACGCCGGGGTGAACTGAACCGGCCAGTAGCACGCTGCACCACGTAGTCGAGAGTTGTGACGCAGCCCCCGCTTGGGCGGGGGCTGCGTCCGCTCCGAATCCACGGACGGCCCCTCCCACCACCATCAACGGAGGATTGTCATGTTCAGCTTCGCAGGTCGCCACACCGCAAGTGGCCACATCGCTGGTGCCGCAGAGCTCGAGGGCGAGGGCGGCCTTGAAGGCGGTTTCACCCTCATCGAGCTCATGGTGGTCCTACTCATCATCGCCATTCTGTTGGCCATCGCCATCCCTACGTTCCTCGGGGTCACCGGCTCGGCCAACGACCGCTCGGCGCAGTCCACCATGACCAACGCCGTCACCGAGGCCGTCGCCATCTACCAGACCAGCCAGACCTTCCCCGACCCGGCGACGATCACCAACTACACGACTCCGGCCCCCGAGTACGGGTGGACCACCGGTTCGTGCAGCTCCTCGTCGTCGAACTGTGTCAGCGTGGCGTTCACTGACGCCCTGTCCTCGAGCCTCACGGCCACCAACGACTACCAGGGTGTGGTCCTGGCCGTCATGAGCAAGACCGGCACCTGCTGGTGGGCGACCAACCTGCAGGCCAACCCAGTGGCACCCACCGGGACCGACACCCACTCCTTCATCCAAGGTGCGGTCGGCGCCGCCGGCTCGCAGGACTACCTGGTGGCAGGAACCAACACCCTGATTGCCACGGCCGGCACCTACTACGCCAAGAAGCTGAACGCCACCTCCTGCACAGCCAGCACGGTCATCGGGACTGGCAACGGCACTAGCGGCTTCAACTGGGGCACCAGCTACAGCAACGCCGGGGTGAACTAACTCCGTCACCGCTGGCGACTGTTCGGACGTGGCCCCCGCGCCGGCGGGGGCCACGTGCGCGCCAAGGCTGCTGCGGCTGTGTCAGCATCGCGGGCTGAGGAGGCGATCGATGAAAGCTTGCGTGATGCGACACGGCACCTTGGTGGTGGACGAGGTCCCAGACCCCCGCCCGGAGTTCGGCCAGGTGCTAGTGCGCAACCTTGCCTGTGGGATCTGCGGGTCCGATCTCCACTTCCTTCGCCACGCCGAGCGCATGGTGGCCATGTCCGACGAGCTCCTCCCGTCCATGGGGCCGCTGGGCTCCATGGCGGTGCCGAGCATCGACCTTTCGCACGACATCGTCATGGGACACGAATTCTGCGGCGAGATCCTCGAGCTCGGGCCGGACACGGCCGGCCCAGCCGAGGGCACCCGGGTTGTGTCGGTGCCGGCGCTGGTCTCGTCGACCGGTATCCATCAGCTGGCCTACAACAACGAATACCCCGGTGGCTATGCCGAACGCATGCTCCTGTCGGCGCCGCTGGTGCTCGAGGTGCCCAACGGCCTCGACACGCGGCGTGCCGCGCTGACCGAACCCCTGGCCGTCGGCCTGCATGCCGTGGCCAAGTCGGGCATCGCTCCCGGTGACGCCGCCGTGGTAGTCGGCTGCGGGCCGGTCGGCTTGGCCGTGATCGCCGGGCTGCAGATGGCCGGGGTGGAGGTGGTGGTGGCGGCAGATTTCTCTCCGGCCCGGCGAGCTTTGGCCGCCGCCATGGGGGCATCGGAGGTGGTGGACCCGGCCACCGAGCCGGTGGTCGAGGCCTGGCGGAGGGTGGACGGGCGCCGCAGTCTGGTCGCCTTCGAGGCGGTTGGGGTCCCGGGGATGCTCCAGCAGCTGATGCGCGACGTCCCCCCGGGATCTCGCGTCACGGTGGTCGGGGTGTGCATGGAGCCCGACACCGTGCTCCCCTTTTTCGCCATCGCCAAGGAGCTGTCGCTGCAGTTCGTGTTGGCCTACAGCCCCGATGAGTTCGCCGGCGCGCTGCGGGCCATCGCCGAGGGCCAGGTCGACGTTTCCCCCATGATCACGGGCACCGTGGACCTGGTCGGGGTGCCGGGCGCCTTCGAGGCGCTGGCCAGTCCCGACGAGCACGTGAAGATCCTGGTGGAACCGGCTCCGGCATGACGGGGGCGTGATCGCGGCGTGACCGAGGCACCGCCGAAGCGCAGCCGTATGCGAGCAGCATGGCCATGGGCCAAGTTCCTCGTCGGCTTGGCTCTGGCCGGCGTGGCCCTGTGGGCCGTCGCCGGCCGGCGCGGTGAACTGTCGGGCGCGTCGGCCTATCTGGCCCATCTCGACTGGCCATGGATGGTCCTCGCCATGGTGGCCGAAGCCGGCTCGCTGTTGGCCTTCGCCATCATCCAGCAGCGCCTGCTGGCCGCCGCCGCCGTGCCGTGTCGCCTCGGGCCCATGGTGGCGGTGACGGCCGCGGCCACGGCCATCGCCAACTCGATGCCGGCCGGCCCCGTCGTGTCATCGGTCTTCGCCTTCCGCCAATACCGTCGCCGTGGCGCCGACGACGCCGTGGCGGCGTGGACACTGGTAGCCGTCTTCGTGGCCGCATCGGTCAGCCTGGCGTTGGTGGCGGCCGCCGGCTTGGCCGTCGCCGGGGCCGAGAGCAAGGGCCTCGACCTGGTGTGGGTGACGATCGGGGTACTGGTGACGGCGCTGGCCGTGGGGGCGCTCTTCCTCCAGAGGCGGGCCATGACCTGGGTGGTCGAGGCGGCGCTGCGCGCCTGCCGCCGGCTGCTGCACTGGCCCGATGGCGATGTCGGCGCCCGGGTGGATCTGATCGTGACGAAGCTGACGGCTGTGACGCTCTCGGGTCGCCAGGCCGCTTCCGTCACCGGTTGGGCCGTGGCCAACTGGGTCCTCGACTGTGCCTGTCTGGTCCTGTGCTTCGTCGCCGTCGGTGTGGGCATCCCGTGGAAGGGGTTGCTCCTCGCCTACGGAGCGGGCCAGTTGGCCGCCAATCTCCCGATCACCCCAGGCGGCCTCGGCGTCGTCGAGGGAAGCCTGACCATCGCCCTGGTGGCCTACGGCGGGGCCGAGGTCTCCACGGTGGCCGCAGTGCTGCTGTATCGGATCATGAGCTTCTGGGCCGAGCTCCCCATCGGCTGGGCCACCTGGGGGATGTTGGCATGGACCGGCCGGCGACAGGTCATGGCCCGCTCGCTCTTGGCTCCTCGCCAGGACGTGGCCGAGGTCGTGGCATGAGCCCCCAGATTCGGCACCGGGGGCTCCGACCGGCCGTGGCGGCGGTGGCTCTGTCGTTGGCGGCCCTGGCATTGAGCGCCTGCGTATCGCCACGCAACACGCTGGGGACGAGCTCCAGCCTGTGCTACCGGGCGTTGCCGGTGGCCAGCGAAGCGGTCCATGACCGGGGCACGTTGGCGGGCATCCGCCTGGTGAGTCCCAAGGAGATCGGGCGTCACCACCGGCTTCTCCAGGTGCTCGACCAGCGCACCGGCGGGACGCTCGGTAACGTCTGCGTCGTCTCGTTCCGTGGGCAGTTCCGCCAGAGCCAGGTCCAGCGACCGCTGGGGTCCGGGCCGGCCGGGGGCACCGGACAGTTCGCCATCGTGATCGTCTCGAGCCCCGGCAACGGGTTGCTCGGTACTTTCGTGCTGACCCGGGTGCCGCTACCGCTCCGCCACGAGGTGCTGCGGCCGCTTCGTCACTGATCGACGGGCAAGCGCTGGCGTCGTCGCTCGGCCCTGGCGCTTCGTTCCAGAGCCCGCTCCACCTGGGCCCAGGTCAGCGGGGTCTCGTCGACACCGAGCTCCTCGGCCCGCTGGCCGCGGTTGAGCACGACCCACGCCGCCGACCACAACACGGGAAGGGTGCCGACCTTGGCCACCACACCGGCGAGCTGTTGGTCGTTGAGCGCCGACAAGCCGATGGCGCGGACCGAGTGGGCGAAGGCGCCGTACAGGGGATGGCGTGCGAACACGAAGATCACGGCCGGGAAGTTCGGCACCACGGACTGGACGATCAGATAGGCGGCGCGTCCGATGGAGGAAGGGCGCCTGGCTCCCGGCATTTGGCCCAGTACGGGGAGCCACAGCACTACACCGGCTACGAGGAGCAACCCGTCGAAAGTGCCGACCCACATTGCCGAAGACGACTGGGCCGCCACGGCGGGATTGGTCAGGGTGCCGACGACGATGGTCGAGAACACGGCGATGGCCACCGGTGGCCGGCTCGCCACGTCGACGACGGAGTCAACCAGGGCCGGACGCGTTAGTCGAGAGAGCACAGGGGTCGGTGTGGCCAACACCAGCGCCGGTGCCACCACCAAGGTGAGCAGCATTCGTTGGACGAGCAAGGCCGTGAGTGACCAGTGGGCGGCGAGATCGGCCAGCGGCCAGGTCACGGCCACGGCCAGGGCACCGAGCCCGGCGGCCAGCTGCCATAGTTGGCGCCGATTTGGTGCGACGGACATGGGCCCGGCGTTGGGCGGCCCGGCCGGTGCGCCCGGGCCGGCAGCTCGGAACCTCTCTGACGCAATGGTCCCGTCGTGTGGCCGGCGCACCAGGGCCCAGTAGACGCCGCCAATCGCAACCACGCCGACCCAGCCCAGCAGATGGACATGAAACGCCCACGGTGACCCGGTCATCGGCGCCTACGCTGACGGCGATGGTGGACCGGCTGGAAAGACTCACCAATCTCGTGCTCGTGCTGCTGGGCGACCAGCGACCGAAGTCGCTGCGTGAGATTGCAGAGGAGGTGCCGGGGTACCCGCCCGAAGGTGAGACCCGGCGCCAAGCCTTCGAGCGGGACAAGCGGACACTTCGCGACGGCGGGATCGTAGTCGGCACCGTCTCCATCGACGGGCCCGAGCAAGTGGGATACCGGATCCGCCCCGAGGACTTCTACTTGCCCGACCTGGAGCTCGACCCCGACGAGCAGGCCGCTCTGAACCTGGCCGTGGCCGGCGTCCACCTCGGAGATCCTAGTGGTCGAGATGCGCTGTGGCGCTTGGGGCTCCCCGCCCCGAGCGCGGCTCGCCCGGTGGCGGGGCTGCCGGCTTTGCCGGCCCTTCCGGTTCTTTGGGACGCGCTGCGTTCGAGGGCTGAGGTCGAGTTCGGCTACCGCGGCGAACGGCGTCGGGTGGCCCCGGCCATGCTGCGCTTCCGCGGTGGGTGGTGGTATCTGGTCGGCTTCGACGTCGACAAACAGGCATCCAGGACCTTCCGCGTCGACCGGCTCGACAACCTTCCCGAGCCCGGCGTCGCCGGGAGCGCCATGCTGCCTGCGGAGTTCGACCCCATGCAGGCGATGGCCGACGAGCCGTGGCGGATGGGCGACGGCGAGCTGGTGGCCGTCGAGATCGCCGCCGGAGCCGCCGTGGCCGCCCTCATCGAACAGGGTCAGCCCTCGGCCGAGGTGGTCGAACGTCGCCCGGATGGCTCCGTGGTGCTGCGTATCGATGTCACCAACGTCGCCGCCCTCCGGTCGTGGCTGCTCGACTACGGCGAGCACGTGGTGGTGCTCGGACCCCCCTCCGTGCGAGCCGAGATGATCGCCTGGCTCGAGACGATGGTGGCGGGATGATCGAAGCCGGTCAACGGTTGCACCGGTTGCTGGCCGTGCTCACCTGGCTGGCCCGTGTGCAGCGCGCCCCACTCGACGAGCTGGCCGAACGCTTCGGCATGTCGCCGGCGGATCTGGTGACCGACCTGGAGCTGGCGGCCTGTTGCGGGCTGCCGCCCTACACACCTGACCAGCTCATGGAGATCCTGGTGGACGAGCACGAGGTCACCGCCAACCTGGGGCCGGAGCTGGCCCGGCCCCGCCGCCTCACCGCCGCCGAAGGTTTCGCCCTGGCGGCATCGGCGCGAGCCATCCTGGCCACGCCGGGCGCCGACCGACAGGGCGCGCTGTCGAAGGCCCTGGCCAAGCTGGAATCGGCGTTGGGCGCAGACGGCCGCCTGCGTGTCGATCTTGGCGATGCTGCGCACCTGGCCGAAGTGCGCCGTGCGGCCGACGAAGGGCGCCAGCTCCAGGTGCGGTACTACTCGGTGTCGAGCGACCAGGAATCCGAGCGCGTTGTGGACCCGCTGTCGGTCTTGGCCATCGACGGTCGCTGGTACCTCGATGCCTACTGTCACCATGCGGGCAGCATGCGCCGGTTCCGGGTGGATCGCATGGTGTCGGTCGCTCCGACGGGCCAGGCGGTGGACCACTCCCGTTTCGACGGACCATCGGGACCGTCGGGAGGCCCGGCGACCGAGGCCTTCCTGCCCAGCCCCGACGCCACCGTGGCCCGCCTGGCCGTCGAGCCTGGCGGGATGTGGCTGGTGGAGGCGGTGCCGACCTTGGGCACGGCTCCGCTGCCCGACGGGCGCACCGAGGTGCGCCTGGCCGTGGCCAGCCCGGTGTGGTTCGACCGGCTGCTGCTGCGCTTGGGCGCCCAGGCCGAGGTGCTCGCCCCCCCCGAGCTCGTCGGTGCGGGCCGGGCATCGGCCCGGCGGTTGCTCGAGCGCTACGGCGTCACGGCGCCGTCGTGATCGCCGTCGAATACGTCGGGCCAGCTCGACCAGCGCCGGCAGCTACTACGGCTGCTTCAGCTACCCGAGCCGCTCCAGCAACTCCAGCCGCTCAGGTGCACGAGATGCCGAGCACGACGACGATGGCAGAGGTGGCGGTGGAGGTGGCCCCGGTCCAGTTGTTGCCCGTCACCGCTGCCACCTCGAACCAGTAGCTCCCTGTGGCCAAGACGCCCGTGGTCCATGTGACCGCCCCCGAGACGCTCTTGGCCAACGAGTACCCGCTCGATGACGAGGTCGTCGATTCATAGACCGAGTAGCTGGTGGCTCGGCTCACACTGGTCCAACTAACCACGGCCGTGGGACTGAGGAGCGGGCCCGAGCACGTGGCCGTGACGCCCGTCGGCGTGAGCGGCACCCCGAGCGACAGTGCCAGCGCCGAGCTCGACGCCTGCGAGGTGACCGACCACCCGGCCGCCGAGGCTGAGATGAGAGCACCGGGCGCGGCGCTGCCAGCCGCCATGAGAGCGGCCGACAGCACGGCGATGACGAGGGACCGACGTGTCATGGCCCGCAGGAGGCTCCCCGGGCCGGGCAGCGAGGCCCCGGCATCAGGGTCAGCTGGTCCAGCTGTCGGTAACGGGGCTCGTGGTGGCTGTGGCCGCCCCACCGGTGGCGGTCACCCCGGTGAGCGACGGCATCGAGAAGTAGGTGCTGGCACAGGCCAAGGGGGACGACAAGGTCATGCTGGCGTCGTTGGTGAAGGTGACGGTCAGCGGGTTGTTGGCCTGGCCGCTGGCCGACACGGTCAGCGGCGTGGTCAAGGTGTGAGAGGTACCGCTTGAGCCCGTCGAGTAGTTCCAGATCACGTCGCTCGGGGTGGTGGCCACACATCCGGTTTGCAATGTGGACAGGGCGCTGGTGGTGTAGCCGTTGCCATAGGTGGTGTTGGTCGGCAGCTGCACGGCGGTGACCGTCACCGGATAGGGGTTGGGGTTGCTGATGGTGACCACAACGTCACCGTTGCCGCCGGGGTAGAGCAGGTTGGACGGCGTCGGCGAGGACACGGCGGTAATGGTGAGGCTGGCGATGGTGGCACCCTGGCCCTGGGCGGACGAGCCGGTGTTGAGGCCCACCACCCAGTTGGTGGCGGCGTAGGCGCCTGCTGCCGCCGTCAGGGCCCCGAGCGAGGCTCCGAGGACCTTGGCCGTCTTGGACCAGCCTCGTAGCCCCCGTCCCACGGCTGCGTGTGCCGGCTTCTTGGTTGATCCCCACATGGCGAGCCCCCGGTTCCCATCCCGATGCCGGCCTCGGATCCCTACAGGCGAGCCGGCAATTCCCATCAGGCAACCATGATCGGCACAACGCAGGCGCAACTTGAGTCCTTCGGCCCTGCTGGCGGCCCAGCCGGTCCCGGGCCGTCAGTGGGGGCCGGGGCCAGCCCAGCCAGGTCCCGGGCCAGGTCGGAGAGCCACCGTGCCTGGTGCTGCGCATATGGAAGGTCCGTGGAGGTGGGCACGCCTACTACCTCGAGGTAGCCGGTAGCCCTGAGCGCCCGGGACCGGAGCCAGACGCTCGCTGGATCGGCCGGGGGTCGGAGTCCTGGGGCCTTTCTGGCCCCGTGGGCGGCGATCAGCTCGGCCGGGCCCTGGCCGGCACCGACCCCCGGACCGGCGCCGAGCTCAGCGCCAGCCGGTCCCGGGTGACCGTGGCCGGCTTCGACCTCACCTTCTGCGCCCCGAAATCGGTGAGCCTGTTGCACGCCCTGGGCGAGCCCGACGTGTCAGACGCCGTCGGCACCGGCCACCGGCGGGCAGTCGAAGCGGCAGTGGAGTATCTCGACCAGCGTGCCGTGGCCGTGCGCCGCCGGACCGAGGGGGTCGGTCGCCTCCCGGTGCCCGGGCTAGGGGCCCCGGCGGCCGCCTTTGTGCACCGCACGAGCCGAGGGCTCGACCCCCATCTCCACACCCACGTGGTGCTGGCCAACGTGGCCCGGGACCGGGCGGGGGACTGGTCGGCCCTCGATGGCCGGGGCATCTACGCCCATGCATCGGCCGCCGGGGCGCTGTACCAGGCACAGCTGCGCCACGAGCTAACGACCAACCTCGGCGTGCAGTGGTCGGGGCTCCGAGGGGGTCGGGCCGACATCGAGGGGATCGGGCCCGAGGCGCGAGCCGAGTTCTCCCGACGCTCCCAGGCAATCAGGGCCCACCTGGTCGAGCGGGGGCTCGTGGACGAGGCGGCCGGGACCCCCGAGGCCGCCGCCGCCGGGGCGGGATCGGGAAGGGCCCGGGCCATCGCCGCCGCCGTCACCCGCCCGGCCCGGGTCGCGGACCTCGACCCCGAATCGTTGCGCCCGTGGTGGCAAGGACGGGCACGTGCCGTCGGCCTGGGGCCTCGGCGGCTCGAGACCGTGCTCGACCGCGTGCCGCAGCGTGGACGACACGGCGCCGGTTCCCAGGTGGCCTCCGTCGAGGACGTGGCTGCTGCCGTGTGTTCAGCCCGGGGCTCGGACTCCCCCTTCTCCAGGCGTCACGCCGTGCGAGCCTGGGCATCGGTGCAGCCGGCGGGGGCGCCGGCTGCCGTCATCGGCCGGGACGTGGAGCGCCTAATGGCAGTGAGCGAGCCGTGCGATTCGATCCGAGCCTCGCACGACGGCCCCGGTGTGGCCGAGGTGCGCCGGGCCCTCCCCGAGCGGTTGAGGCGACAGGAGATCGACCTGCTGCTGGCCAAGCGGGGGATGCAGCGGACAGGGGCCCTCGAACTGGGCCATGCCCGTGAGCCGATGGACCGGGGCATGGGCCTCGGCTGATCAGTTGGGGAGTAGAGGACCAGCGTCGCCGTAGCCCTGGCGGACGCCGCGGCCGGCGCGGCGCACCAGCTGCTCGGGCTCGTACAGCATCCAGTAGGCGTTGCGGGCGTGCTTGCGGGCCCGGTCGATGCACACGGCGGCCAGGTGTCCGGGGTCCTCTTCCTCGTTCTCGTGGACGAAGACCTCGAGCACGTGGCGGTTCGTGAGGAGCTGGGCCAGCATGATGCCCTGGGAGGCTTCATGGGCGCACACCTGGTCGATGGCCGCCTTGCCCGGCATGCCCAGCGCCACCACGATGGCGCAGCCGTCCTCCTCGATGAGCCGTTTGCACTCCACCCCGAGGTCCTTGAACCCCGGCACCGTCCGACGCAGCACCTCGAAGCGCTCGCCGTGGCCTGGGCATTGGGCCAGCTCCTCCACGGCTTCGGTGCCCATGTCGTAACGGGCGAACATGGTGTCGACCACGCCGATGCGGTCGAGAGGTTGATCCATGACCTGATTCTCGCACGCCCGTACTCGAACTCAGGCGGGTGGGCTGCGATCTTCGATCTCCCAAGCGTGATCCATGACGTGCCAGGCGATCCTGCGGGCGGCGTAGACCGAGCTTACGGGCGTAAGCCGTCTCGGCGTCATGGACGTGGGCGGCCATCGCATCGCGGTCGCGCCCGCCACCGCGGGGCCCCTTGCGCAACACGGCCGGCGCCCGGCCCACCACGTCGTCGAGATAGGCCCAAGCCGCTTCCACCAAGGCGGCGCGCCGGCGGGCCTCGGTCGCTGTGACCGGCGTGAGGTCAACGGTCGGCACCGTCCCCGGTGCTCCGAAGTCGGTGGTGGTCGAGCCGGCCACCCGCTCCACCACGTCGAAATCCTCCACCCGCCCGGCCGGGAGGGCGAGGCCGGCCCTGTCGGCCACCGCCAGGTACCGCGACCGGTAGGCCGCCAGAGTTTCGAGAGCGGACTCCTCGTCGGGCCCGCTGCGACACCAGCCGGGCCAGGCCACCGAGGCGGCGAAGACGCGCCGTCGCCCGGCTTCCACGTACACCGCCACGCGGTGCCGCGACGCCGGCGACGTCAAGCCGGCCGAAGAGCGCTCACGTGGCGCCCTGCTCACCTTGGCCGGCGTCGCCGTGGACACGGCAGCGCGCCAGGTAGCCCGTCGGCGTCACGCGTACCGCCATCCGGATCCCGCACAAAGCACAGTGTCGTGGCGGGTCGAGCCGGCGATCACACCCCGGGCACACCGAAGAGGGTTGACCGCAGCCGGTGCAGAAGGCGGTCACATCCACACCTCGTGGCTCACAAGGCGGCGGTGAGCGCTCCCACCGGCATGCGCAGGTCCTCGAGCATGCGGAGGTCCTCCTCGGCAGAGCGTCCCAGGGTGGTGAGGTAGTTGCCCACGATCAGGGCATTGATGCCCGAGGTCATGCCCATGGCCTGCAGGTCGCGCAAGGTGACCTCTCGTCCTCCGGCATAGCGGAGGATGACCCCGGGGAGCGCCAGGCGGAACAAGGCGATCCATCTGATGGCCTCCCAGGCGGCCACTGCCGGCCGGTCGCCCAGTGGGGTGCCCGGGCGCGGGTTGAGGAAGTTGACGGGCACCTCGGTGGGGTCGAGCTGGCGCAGCTGCAGGAGCAACTCGACGCGCTGGGCGTCGCTCTCGCCCATGCCCACCAGCGCTCCGCAACACAGCTCCATGCCGTGGCGGCGCACCAGCCGGCAGGTGTCAGCCCGCTCTTCCCAGCTGTGAGTGGTGACCACGCTCGGGAAGTACGACCGTGCCGTCTCGAGGTTGTGGTTGTACCGGTGGACGCCCCCGGCCGCCAGGCGCCGCGCCTGCTCGTCGGTCAGGATGCCGGCCGACACGGCCACCTGGAGCCCGGTGCGCTCTCGCACCAGGGGCACGAGCTCGAGGATGCGGCCCATGGTGCGCTCATCGGGCCCTCGCACGGCGAGGACGATGCAGAACTCCGAGGCACCCAACGCGGCCGTTTCTGCGGCAGCGGCCAGCACTTCGTCGGTGTCGAGGAAAGGGGTGGCCTTGACCGGCGTGTCGAAGCGCGACGACTGGGCGCAGAAGTGGCAATCCTCGGGGCATCCCCCCGTCTTGGCCGACAGGATCCCCTCCACCTCGACCAACGGGCCGCACCAGGCCAGGCGCACCTGGTGGGCCAGGGCGGCCAACTCCACCACGGACTCGTCGGGCACTACGGCCAACGAGGCCAATTCGGAGGCGGTGAGAAGGCGCCGCTCCTCGAGCAGGGCGGCCCCGGCGCCGGCGATGGTGGCCCGCGCCGTCGCCGGCGCAGGAGGGGACGGCAGGACCACGGGACACGGCGGGTTGGGCGGGCGCAGGGTGACGGTGCTACGCGTGGAGGGGACGGAGGCGTGGCCGGGCATGCGGACACGCTAGTGGCGCGCTGCGCCAAGGAGGCAATCACATGGCCTGGGATTTCGAGACCGAGCCCGAGTACGAGGCCAAGCTGCAGTGGGCCCGGGCCTTCGTCGACGAGGAGATCCTGCCGCTCGAGACCCTGGATCTCGAGATCGACGCGCTGCGCCGTGCCGTGCGACCACTGCAGGAGGAAGTGAAGCGCCAGGGACTGTGGGCCGCCCACTTGCCGCCCGATCTCGGCGGCATGGGCTTCGGGCAGGTGCGGTTGGGCCTGTTGCACGAGGTCCTGGGGCGCTGCTTCCTGGCGCCCTTCGTATTCGGCAACAACGCTCCAGATTCAGGCAACGCCGAGCTCTTGGCCGTGGGCATCGAGGAGTCTGGGCGCGAGGCCCAGCGGGCTCAGTGGCTCGAGCCGCTGCTCGCCGGACGGCTACGTAGCGCCTTCTCCATGACCGAACCGGGAGCCGGGGCGGACCCCACCCTCATCACCACCTCGGCCGTCCGAGATGGCGAGGAATGGATCATCAACGGTCACAAGTGGTTCACGTCCAACGGGTCGGTGGCCGACTTCCTGGTGGTCATGTGCGTGACCAACGCCGACGTCCATCCCTACGCCGGTTCGTCGATGATCATCGTGCCGGCCGACGCGCCAGGTGTCGACATCGTGCGTGACGTGCCCACCATGGAGCACCCCTTTCCGCATTTCGGCAAGATCGGCGGCCATTCCGAGGTGATCTACCGCGATGTACGGGTGCCGGTGGAGAACCTGGTGGGCAACGAAGGTGACGGCTTCCGCCTGGCCCAGATGCGCCTGGGCCCGGGCCGGATTCATCACTGCATGCGCTGGTTGGGCCAGTCGCAGCGGGCCTTCGACATGTTGTGCGAGCGAGCCGTGTCGCGCCACCTGCACGGCTCGGTGCTGGCCGACAAGCAGTTCGTCCAGGGATGGGTGGCCGACTCCATGGCCGAGATGGCTGCCGCCCGGCTCATGACCCTGCAGGCGGCTTGGAAGATGGACAAGCTCGGCGCGCCGGCAGCACGCGTCGAGATCGCCATGATCAAGTACTACGGCGCAACCGTGCTCTACAACGTCATCGACCGGGCCATCCAGGCCCACGGGTCGCTCGGGTTCTCCACCGACATGCCGCTCGAGCACATGTATCGCGCGGCGCGGGCGGCGCGCATCTATGACGGGCCCGATGAGGTGCATAAGGTGACGGTGGCCCGCCAGGTGTTGAAGCGCTACGTGCCGGCCGACGTACCGTCCGAGCATGTGCCCACGCGGCGCCAGGCGGCGGCCAAGAAGTTCGCCGACCTCCTGGTCGAGGTGAGCGCCAACGACTGATCGGCGTCCATCCGGCCGGCCGGCTGCCAGGTTCAGACGCTGAAGAGCAACTCGGCTCGGCGCACGCCAGCCACCACCGACGACCCGGTGCGCTCCACGGCGCCCGCCGGCTCCAGGGATCCGAAGCGGCTGAGCAGCTCCTCGAGCACCACTCTGCCCTCGAGGCGAGCCAGCGCCGCCCCCAGGCAGAAGTGGTTGCCGAACCCGAAGGCGATGTGCGGGTTCGGGTGGCGACCGACGTCGAAGCGCTGGGCCGTCGGGCCGAAGACGTCCTCGTCGCGGTTGGCCGAGGGGAACATCATGAGCACGGCCTCACCCTCGGCGATGGGTACTCCGCGCACCTCGGTGGGGCGGGCGGCGGTGCGCATGAACGAGATCACAGGCGAGGTCCAGCGCAGCATCTCCTCCACCGCCGTTGCCACCAAGGTTCGGTCGGCGCGCAGGCGATCCCATTGCCCCGGGTGCCCGGCCAGAGCCACGAGCCCCGAAGCGATCAGGTTGCGGGTGGTCTCGTTGCCGGCCACGAGCAGCTGGACGAGGAACATGGCCAGCTCGGCGTCGCTCAGCTGGTCACCGTCGATGCTGGCCTGGGCCAGCTCGGTGAGGACGTCGCGCCCGGGCTCGGCCCGCCGGGCCTTGGTCGATTCCACGAGGTACTCGATCATCTCGGCCAACAGCGCCTGGCGGCGCTCCTCGGGCCAGTCGGTGGCCCCCGGCACCACCGCCTCGGACCACTCGTAACAACGCTCCCACTGGTCCTCGGGCAACCCGAGCATCTCGCCTATCACGAGCAGGGGGAGGGGCACGGCCAGCACTGCCACGACATCGACGGCCCGGCCACCGTCGATTCGCTCCACTAGTGCCTTGGCCCGTGACCGCACCACCGGGTCGAGCGCCTTCACCACCGACGGCCTGAAGCCCGGTTGCACCAGGCGCCGGTAGCGGGTGTGCGCCGGAGGGTCGGTGTGCAAGATGGTCGGGGGGGCCTCGTAGGTGGTGCCGATCTCGTCGACCAGGATGCCCCGTGCCGCGCAGAAGGTGGCGTGGTCGCTCTCGACCAGGCTCACGTCGGCGTGCTTGGTGACCGCCCAGAAGCCCCGTTCTTCATTCCAGGCCACCGGCGCCTCAGCCCGCAGGCGGGTGAAAAGCCCATGAGGGTCGCCCTCGTACAGGGCGGGGTCGAGGAGCCCGGCAGCCAGGGCGGTGCCGGGACGCCCCGCAGTCATGGCCGGACCGCGCTCAGCCGACGATGAGCCCGTGGGGACGGCCCATGCCGGCCGCCTCCAGCAGGGCGAAGTACGCCTCGAGCATGCTCTGGGCGTCGAACACGCTCTCCACCTGGTCGTCGTCGGTCAGGTTGAGCAGCGCCCCTTCGATGACGAAGAGCACGTCGGTGGGCTCGGTATTGGTTTCCGGGACATTCAGGGTGTGCACGGAGTTGGCCGGCTCGTGAATGTAGGAGCCGGCTGTGCTCACGAAGTCGTACTCGAGGTAGTGCCACTGGCCCGACAGCGTGTAGCCCTCTACCGGGCCGGTATGGCGGTGGCGCTGGAGCTGGACGCCGGGCCGGAAGCGGTTGCGGATCACCCACGTACCGCGGGTGAGGTCGACCCGCATCACCTTGAGCTCGACGCCCATGCCGGTGTCGACCCAGGGAGCGCCGTCGTCCCCCACATGTCGGACCACCAGGTCCTGCTCGGTCACGGCCATGGCACACCTCCCTCCGACGCCGAAGCCGGCGCCGGCGTCGATCTCAGCATCGGCACACTACGCCGGGTCGGCGAAGCGCGGCGGCCGGCGCTCGGTCAAGGCGGCCACCCCCTCGGCGAAGTCGGGGCTGGTCATCATGGCCTTCATGCGGGCCTCGGAGTTCTCCACCGCACTCGCCACGTCCCGGTGCAGGTCGGTGTACATCTGCACTTTGGTGGCGGCCAGCGACGCCGGCGACACCTCGGTGGCCAGGCGCTGTGCGTAGGCCATGACACCGTCCATGAGCTGCTCGGGGGGGAACACCTCGTTCACGAGGCCCATGGCGGCCGCCTCTTCGGCCAGGACCACCCGGCTCGACATCAGCAGGTCGGCCGCCCGGGTGAGGCCTACCAGGCGGGGCAGCAGCCACGAAAGGCCGAACTCGGCCGGCAGCCCGAGCCGCCCGTGCGACGTAGTGAGCTTGGCCCCGGCGGCGGCGAAGCGCAGGTCGCAGTAGCAGGCCAGGGCGAACCCGACGCCGGCGGCCGGACCGTTCACCGCCGCCACGATGGGCTTGGGGATCCCGAAGTGATAGGCGAACTCGGCGTCGAACTCTCGGCGCACGCCGAAGCCCGGGTAGGCGAGGCCTGGCCCGGTGCCGGCGTCGTAGGCACCCCGGGCCACGTGGCCCTCGAGGGCACGGCTGTCGGCCCCGGCGCAGAAGCCCCGTCCGGCTCCGGTGACCACGATCACCCGGACGCCCGGGTCGGCCGCCGACCGGGCCAGCAGGGCCCGGTACTCGTTGTGCATCCGGCCCGTCCAGGTGTTGAGCCGCTCGGGGCGGTGGAGGGTGATGAGGGCCACGGCCCGGTCCACGCAGTAGCGGGTCACCTTCAGGTCGGCCAGGTCCACCCGCCCTTCCTACCTGGGTCGGGGCCCCAGGGGCCACTGGACCGAGATTTTCGGCAAATGGCTCAAGTCGCCGCCGGTCCCCGCCGATGTCTTGTACGGACCCGGATCAGGTCCACGTTCCATCCACACACAACATCCACACTTCATATCCCCATGTAGAACCCCCACCGTGATCGGTGGGGGTTCTCGCGTCCGAGGCCGCGTCCGGGGCGTGGCCCGTGGTCCGGCTCAGCCGCCAGGGCGCCCTCAAGCCCCCGTGCGTAGCCCGTGCCTGGCGGCAGGGTTGTCCCGAAATCGATTCGGGTAACGAAACTGGTACCCCTACAATGGTGACAGCGACGAAGTTGGCGCTCGCCAGGCGGCTCTTGGCGAAGCTTCGCCCCACCCCCGAGGAGGCAACACATGTCGTCGATCCGACCGTCCGCCCTCGCTGCCTCCGTGTTGGTACCGGCAGCAGCCGCCCTGGCCCTCGTGCTCCCGATGGGGGCGGTGGCCGGAGCCACTGTTGCGGGGGCCGGCGCCCACCGGACCATCGTCGTGGCGGCGACGGGGCAGTCCAACAACTGGTCCGGCTACAACCAGGGGTACCTGGAGAAGAACACGCTGTTCAAGTCCATCAGCGGCCAGTGGGTGGTCCCGACGGCCACCTACCGCTCGGGCGGTCCGACCACCGAGAACTCGGCCAGCTGGGTGGGTATCGGCGGTGGGTGCCTGAACACGAGTTGCTCACTGACCGACGCCAGCTCGCTCATCCAGGCCGGCACCGAGCAAGACGTCTCGTCCGACGGCACCACGTCCTACTCGGCATGGTGGGAGATCGTGCCTGCCCCACAGGTGAGCGTGTCCACGGTGGCGGTGCACCCCGGTGACCTCGTGAGCGTCTCCATCGCCTACACGGTGCCCGAGTTGTGGACGATCACCCTTACCGACCGTACTGACGGTCAAGGCTTCACCCAGACCGTTCCGTATCCCTCCACCATGCTCACGGCGGAGTGGATCGAGGAGGCCCCGATCGTGGTCGGTGGCGGTAGTGCCGGCGAGGCGTCGCTGCCCAACCTGAGCACGGTGCACTTCGACTCGGCCACGGTGAACGGGCACAGCGCCGGTCTGTCACCGGCCGAAGAGGTCCAGATGGTGAGCACCACGAACCAGATCGATGCCACGCCGTCTTCGCCCGACCTCGAAGGCGACGGGTTCAACGACTGCACCTACGCCGCCACCTGCGGCGCTCCGTAGGCTTCCCGACGCTGTAGCCCGATGAGCACCACCGGGTCCGAGGGCCATGGCGAGTTCGTGCTCGGGTCCCTTGACCCCTCTGCGGCCATGCCGCACGGACGCCATAGCGTCCTGCGTCGGGTGGTGGGCGAGCCGGCGGTCGCCCTGCTCGTCCAACGGGCCCTTGTCATGGAGGTGGCGCATCCCAAGGTGGCCGCCGGCGTGGCCGACCACAGCTCGTTTCGCACCAGGCCCGTCAGCCGAGCCTGGGTCACCGCTGACGCCGCCCTGCGCCTGGTCTTCGGCGACAGCCGCACGGCCCGGGGGGCGGTGCGACAGATCTACCGGACCCACGACCACATCAACGGCACGGTGGCCGGTTCTTCGCTCTACACCGCTCATGACGCATCGCTGCTCCGCTGGGTGTGGGCCACCCTGGTCGACACGGCCGAGGTGGCCTACACGCGCTGGGTGCGGCCTTTCGAGCCGGGTGAGGGCGAGCGCTTCTACCAGGAGATGACGGCCACGGCCCAGTTCCTGGGCATCCCCGGGGACCTTCTGCCGCCAGATCGCATTGCTTTCGGCGCCTACCTCGATAGCGTCCTCGACGGCGACGAACTCGGCTGCACCGACACCACCCTCGCCCTGGCCCGCCAGGTCCTGTGGTTCCGCCACCGAGCCGTGGCTCCCGCTGTGGTGAGGATCGAGCGGGCCCTGGCCCTGGCCACCTTGGATACACGGCTCCTAGCCCGCTTGGACCTGGAGCCTTCGCCAGCCGACGAACGTCTCGGTCGGCACGCCGACACCTTGCTCAGGGATCACTATCACCGCCTGCCCCGATGGCGGACACAGCTGGGGCCGGCCTACGTGGCGGCCCGGCGGCCGAGTATCGGGTTGTGGCGCCGACTGAGCTCCGTGGTACCAGTTCCGCACCCGCTGGCACCCACACCTTGAGCTTCGGGCCTACGCTTCGGTCATGGCGAACAAATCGAAGCCGACCGGTGAGGCCAAGAAACCCAGCCGGTCCATCAAGGAGAAGCGGGTGGCCAAGCAGGAGAAGCAGGCCGCTCAGAAGCAGGTGCGCAAGGGCTGGGAGAAGTAGCGGCGGTCAGTTCACGTCGACGTGCACGAGGTTGACCGAGGTAGTGAGCGCCGTGCCCGACCCCGAGGTCCCCTCGAAGCACAGCCGCAGGTTCTGGAGCTGGCTCGTGCTCGACACGGTGGCGCCGATGCTCTGGGTCGTCTGCGCTGCGGCACCGCCGGTGCCCGGAGCGGTGAGGCTGTAGGCCGTCCAGCTGGTGCCGGCATTGGCCGACACCAGCAACTGGAAGGCGGCTCCGGTGCCCGGCGTGGCGTCGGTCTGGAAGACCACGGTGGCCACCACGCTGGTGATGCTCCAGCTGCCCGACGGCACAGTCGGGCTCGGAGTGAGCAGCAGCGAGGGGGTGCCGGCCCCACACGCCGTCCCGAGGGCCGTCGACGGCCAGGGGGCCTGGTCGGTGTAGAGCGAACCATCGGGCGCTGACAGGGCCGTGACGTTGGCCCCGGTCAGCGAGTACTGCACGGCGACACTGGCCGACAAGCCCGACGACTGGACCATGAAGACTGCGGCCACCAGGGTGTCGGCGGTGCCGGAGGCACCCACGGCGAAGGCGGTGGCCGAGGTGGGCACTGCCACGCCGTTGAGGCTTGCCGTGGTGTTCGACGTCACAGCCGTCCATGTCGTCCCGCTCTTGCTGCAGTTGGACGTGCACTTGACCACCGTTCCGGCGGCCCCCACCGCGTACATGACGTTGGTGCCCTGGACACCCACGGCGTCGAGCATGTTGGTCGTGCCCGAGTTCTGTGTGGCCCACACGGGAGATGCGTTGTTGCACCCACTGGTGCAGGTGGCGATGGTGCCAGAAGCGCCCACGGCCCAGGCCGTGCTTCCGTTCAGGCCCGACACTCCGTAGAGGTTGGGAGACCCCGATAAGCCGGTGACCGTGATCGTCGTCCACGTCGGCGCTGTCGTGCAGGTGCCTCCAGAGCACAAAAACAGGGTGGCACTGTTGCCGGCGAAAATGGGGTGGCCGTTGTTGGTGTAGACGGCGTTGAGGGTCGTCCCGGTCGGGCACTGGGTGGTGGGAACCGACAACGGCGACCAGGCGGTGCCGTTGTAGGCCAGCACCGTGCAGTTCGGGCCGACAGCCCACATGGCCTTGGAGCTCTGGGCGGACACCCCGTTCAGATCGGGCGATCCGACGGCGGTGGTCGACTTGGCCGCCCACGTGGGGGCCGTGGAGGTGCACGATGCCGTGCAGATGAAGGTCACCCCGCCGGCTCCGACCACCATGGGGCTGCCTCCATCGGCGGCGACACCGGTCAAAGTGGTGCCCGTCGGGCACACCGCGCCGGGCACGGTCTGCTGGGTCCAGGTGGTGCCGTTCGAATGGTCGACCGTGCAGGCCTGGCCCACAGCCCACACCGAGGCGGGGCCGGAGGCCGACACCGCGGTAAGGGCCGGGACCACGAGTGAGGTATCGGTGCCGCTGGTGGGGGCCAGGGACTGGGCCAGCACCCCGCCCGATGGCGACGTCCAGTTCCCGATGGTGGCCACGACCTGGTACACGTACTGCTGGTCGTACACGGGGGCCGATGTCGAGTCGGCTGCGTTGTCGAGGTAGGTGCAACTCACCGTGCCGGGCACCGTGCCGGTGCACAGCGTGGCGCTCGATTGTCCGGCGCCGGCGCCGTCGATGGTGGCCCAACTGGTCGGTGTGGCGGCCGACGCCCGCTCCACCAGGAAGGTGACGGCTCTCGACAGGGTGTCGCTCCACGTCAGGGTGACATTGCCGTCGCCGCTGCCGGTCACCGAAGGGTGGATGGTGACCGGGGTGTTCGGGGTGCTCAACGAACCGGCCGTGAAGGCGTTGGTCTGACCGGCGGGATTCCCCGAGAACACGCCCCAGGCCAGGCCCGACCCGCTCACGATGCCCGCCACGATGGCGGCGGCCACGCCGATGCGGGCCAGGGGAGGACGCGAGGTGCGGATGGAGCCTCCGATATCCCGACGTGGCGTGGCGGCGGGCATGGACGGCAGGCCACGACGGGCTCTCGGCGCCGCGACAGCTCTCGGCGCCGCGACAGCTCTCGGCGCCGTGCCCGAGGAGCGACCGGCCCGGGCCACGAAGGCGGCCCCGACCACAGCACCGAGCGTCGGTCCGGGTAAGCGGCGCGCTCGGCGGTTTGCGGGTGGCATGGGTCGAGTCTCGTCTAGCTCCGGGCCCGGCGGTCGGCGGGGCACGGCATCGGGTCGAGTATTCCCACGAGGGGGACGGAGCCGGGCTCCGTCCCCCTCGGTGTGGGACCCCCTCCCCCGAAGGGAACGTTGGGAGCTGCTGTCATAACCGTCAGCTCCAGGCGAAGGTGCCGTTCGCCGAGCACGGGTGCCCGGCGGTCGGCGTAGTGGTGCACGACAGGCCGTTGTCCTTGGACTGCACGGCGTGCGCCGTGAGGATCACCTGGACGGCGCCGGCCTGGTAAGCGTTGGCCGCCGTCCCGGGCAGGGTCACGGTCGTGCTGATGGTGTCGGTGGCCCCGTTGACATACGGGTTGGTGCCGAGTAACTCGTTGTCGAGCTCGTAGCAGGTGGACCCGGTGGGCGCCCCACCCGGGCAAGCGGTTACCGTGCTCGGGACGACGTAGGTCACGGGGGCCGACTGGTTGTCGGTGATGGCGACGGTGGCTCCGTTGCTGCCGGCTGGGTTGTAGAGGGCGGTGCCACCCGATCCGGCCTGGGCCTCGACGACCACGTCGACGGCCAGGTACACCGACATCGAGCCCGAGTACGTGGTGCCCAATGTGCAGGCCGGCGGGGAGTCGCCCGGAGCCATGTTGACCACCGTGCAGGCTCCGGTCACGGTGTCGGCCAGGGTGACAACGCCGGTCACGAAGGTGTTCTGCTCGGGACTGGCCGAGCTGCTGTAGAAGCCGAAGGTCGTCCCTGCCACCAGGCTGGAGGCGGCCGTAAGCGCGGTCACCGAGCCGACGACGAGGAGCATCCGTCGTCGTGCATGGGTGAGCCCGATCTGGCGCAGTCGACGCCCGGGCCTGGTGGGTAGGGAGACCGTCGTCATGTCATCAGCTCCAGGCGAAGGTGCCGCTCGGCGTGCAGGAGTGGCCGGCCGTAGCCGTGCTCGAGCAGGCGACGGTGTTGTTCTTGGCCTGCACGGCGTGCGCCGTCAGGATGACCTGGGCGGCACCGCCTTGGTAGATGTTGCCAGCCGTGCTCGGCAAGGTGACTGCCGTGCTGATGGTGTCGGCGGCCCCGTTGGCGTACGAGCTCGTCCCGAGCAATTCGTTGTCGAGCTCGTAGCAGGTGGACCCGGTGGGTGCCCCACCCGGGCAGGTGGTCGAGGTGGAAGGCACTACGTAGGTCACCGGCGTGGTCTGGTTGTCGCTGATGGTCACCGTCAAGCCGTTGCTGCCGGCCGGGTTGTAGAGGGTGGTGCCACCGGTGCCGGCCTGGGTCTCGATGACCACGTCGACGGCGAGGTAGGCCGACAACGAGCCCGAGTAGGTGGTACCCAAGCCACATGCTGCCGGGGAGTCGCCCGGGGCCATGTTGACCACCGTGCAGGCGCCGGTGACCGTGCTGGCCAGGGTCACCGTGCCGGAGGTGAACGAGTTGGACTCGGCCCCAGACTTGCTGCTGTAGAAGCCGAAGGTGGTGCCAGCCACCAGGCTGGATGCGGCGGCCAGTGTCGTCACGGCACTGGCCGCCACCATTATGCGTCGACGTGCGAAATGCATGGTTGCTCCTTGTGTGTTTCGCCGTGGACTCCGGCGACCGGCGAACCGGCCACGGGACCCTGTGGCGCAGAGGGGTAGGGGATAGAAGGAGAAAGAAGAAGCAATGGCGTTCACTGGTCAGCTCCGGATGTGGGTGTCGCGGAGCCGAAGGGCGGCTTGGCGACGGCGTTCCGTGGCATCGCCATCGCTGGCCCAGCGCCACAGCGGTCCGCCGAGCAGCAGCAGCAGCGGCACGGCGGCGAGGAGGAAGAGGACCATCGGCTGGCGCAGATCGCTTAGGACGTAGCCACCGAAGGGCACCTTGGTCTGGTAGAGGCCGACTACATCGGCCACCGGCACGGCCCCGGCGTCAGGGGCATTGTTGACGTCACCCTTTGTGACGTAGGAGACGGCGCCCGACGCGGTGCGGTCCACGGCCACGATGCGGTGGGTGAAGAAGCGCTGGCTCCCGGGCGAGGACCGGAACGTGATCACCTGGCCGGCGTGGAGGCTGCCGGCCTGCGCCGCCGTCAGGGAGCTGTCGATCACTAGGTCACCGGTCTTGATGGCCGGGGACATGGAGCTCGAGAGAACGCTCAGCACGGGGTGTCCGAAGACCACGTACTGGCCCTGAGGGGAGAAGTGGCTGGCCACCGCCACCACCAGCGTGAGCGACGACACGGCCATGAGCAGGCCCACGGCCACCGTCGACAGGGAGGATCCGGCTCGGTGAAGCATCTGCGGGCGAGCCGGGTCGGCGGTGACCAGAGCCAGCGGCTCCTCGGGGTAGGCACCCGGTCGAATGAGGGTGGGGGCGAAGGTCATGGTCGTGGGCTCCAGGCGATGGGGGTCAGGGCTTGGGGGTATTGGTCAACGAATCGACGCGTTCGCACCAGGCCAATAGGGAAGAAAGACCCTAAGTCTGTCGGTGGTCGTTTCGACGTAGCCCCTCACTGACGGTGGGGCTGTCGTACGTGTCACTGACGCGTGCGATGTGTCGGCGGCGCTCATCACAGGCATGATGCGACTTGAACTTCACCTGGCGATCTATGCGACCCCAACTCCCGGTCACCTGCTCGTGCTGCGTGCAGATCCGGGCGTGAGCTTCGGCCGGGTCGGTAGGTCGTGCCGGCTACAGCGCCCTTCGTCGCTGCACCACCACCGTCGCCACGAGCATCCCCACTTCTACACTCCCTTCTACACTCGGCGCCGTGCCGACCCCCCGTGAGTACCGGCAGCTGCGCTTCGAGCGACCGAGTGGCGCCAGCGAACTGCTGCTGGTGCGCCATGGGGAGTCGGAGCCGGCGGTCTTCGGCCGTCCATTCCCGCTCGTCGACGGCCACGGTGACCCAGCGCTGTCGGCCGAGGGTCGAGCGCAGGCCGCCCTGGTCTGCCGCCGGTTGGCCGACCAGGGATTGGACGCCGTCTACGTGACGTCGCTGCGGCGCACGCTGGAGACGGCTGAGCCGTTGGCCCGGCGGCTGGGCCTGGAGCCCGTGGTGGAACGGGACCTGCGCGAGGTGTTCCTCGGGGACTGGGAGGGAGGTCTCTTCCGTCGCAAGGTGGCCGAAGGTGACCCCGTCGCCCGCCGTATGTACGAGGAACAGCGCTACGACGTCATCCCTGGTGCCGAGCCGGCGTCCGAATTCTCACGGCGTGTCTCGGGTGCCGTGAGGCGGATGGCGGTGAACCACCCTGACCAGCGTGTGGCGGTCTTCTGCCACGGCGGAACAATAGGCGAGATCCTGGCCCAGGCCACCGGGGCGCGGCCTTTCGCCTTTACCGGCTGTGACAACGCCTCGCTGTCCCACCTGGTGGTGATGCCGGGCCGGTGGCAGCTGCGGCTCTTCAACGACACGTCGCATCTAGAGCAGGGGCCGCCCACGGGCGCGGCCCCGCTCACCTGAGGGCGCGTTCAGCCGAGCGCCGACAAGAGCGCCTTCATCCAGGGCCCAAGGTCGTCCGGTGTCCGAGCCGAGATGAGGTTGCCGTCGACCACTGTGGCCTCGTCCACCCATTCGACGCCGGCGTTGACCATGTCGTCGCGGATGGCGCTCACGCTGGTGGCCCGACGCCCCTTGAGGATCCCGGCGGAGATCGGCACCCATCCGGCATGGCAAATGAAGGCGATCGGCTTCCCGGCGCCGTCGAAGGCGCGCACGAGGTCGAGTACCGTGCTCGAGCGGCGCAGCTTGTCGGGGGCGAAGCCACCGGGAACGACCAGGGCGTCGAATGCCGTGGCCGCCACGTCGTCCACGGTGGTGTCGACGAGGACCGGGCCGTGGCCCTTCTTGCCGGTCACCGGGAGCCGGTCGAGGCCGGCGACCGTCACGGCGACGCCTTCCTCGACCAGCCTGTACATGGGATAGAGCAGCTCCATGTCCTCGAAGAGGTCGGCCGCCAGGATCAGCACACTCTTGTCGGCGAGAGTCATCCCCGCACTGTAGGGGGGCTCAGGAGAGGAAGGTGAAGAGGAAGAGCTGCGTGCCGTAGGCGACCAGACGCGGCGTGGAGGTGCCTTCGGGGCCGCAGTCCCACAGGGCCATGTCGGCCGATGCATAGCCCTCGCCGGCGTGGCGGGCTCGGTTGTGGGCGAGCACCCACGGCGAACGACACTCGTCGAGCAGGTGGACGGTGAGGTCGACGCTCGGGGCGAACCACAGGCGGTCGCGGCGACCGACCTTCTCGGCCACGGCGCCGGGCATGGTGTCGATCAGCACCACGAGAGCCAGGGGGTCAAGGGTCCCGTCGGCCAGGAACGGTGGGTCGTCGAAGCGGTACCACAGAGCGCGTTCAGCGGCGCCTGGGACATAGTCCTCCCAAGGGGCGTGGCCGATGGCGGCGCGGCCCTCCACCCGCTCGGTCCAGAAGGCCATGGGCTCCATCGGCGTGACCCCGGCCGGCACTGGGTCGCGAAAGGACGGGCACTGGTCGGGGGGCGCCACTTCCGGCGCCACCAGGTCGGTGAAGTCGAATCCGGGCCGGTCCGATCCGAAGACGGCGGTGGTGAGGTGCCCTCGCTCGGCCCCGACATTCGCCACTTCAGCCCTCAGTTGTGACATCGATCGCCCCGCCCGCAGCAACTCCACCTCTATGGTCACCGGACCGTCGGCGACCTGGGCCACGAAGGTCGTGTGCAGCGTCCTCAGTCGCTGCTCAGCGTGGCCCAGCTCTCGTGCCATGGCCCGCAGGGCCAACGCCGTGACCAGGCCACCTTGGGGAAGCGGTCGCAAAGACCAAGCGTCGGCGATGGATGCCTGATAGCGGCCAGGGCCGATGCGGGTCACCGCGGTGTCGTCGGAGAAGGTTTCGGACATGGGTGGCCATTGTGCACCGGCCGGCGACCGCCGGACCCCGGCCGTGCCATGCTCTGGCGTGAGCAATTCCGGCGTGGCCACCGCGGGGTCCGCCGGCGAGACGGCCCAAGAGTCGAGCAGCGGGCAGTGGGCGGTCGAGACCCATGGTCTCACCAAGCGTTTTGGACAGAACGTGGCCGTCAATCAAGTGGACCTGCGGATCCCCCGCGGTTGCGCCTTCGGCTACCTGGGGCCCAACGGAGCCGGCAAGACCACGCTCATCCGCGTGCTGCTGGGGCTCACGCACGCCGACGCCGGGACCATGTCGCTGCTTGGCTACCCGGTGCCGAGTCACCGAGCCACGGCGCTGGCCCGGGTGGGGGCCATTGTGGACGAGCCCCGGTTCCACAACCACTTGACCGGGCGCCAGAACCTGAAGATCCTGGCCGCCTGCCGCGGGGGCACGGCGAACTCGCGCATCGATCCGTCGCTCGAAAGGGTAGGCATCCTCCATCGCGCCGACGACAGGGTGTCGAAGTATTCCATGGGCATGCGCCAGCGCCTCGGCGTGGCCGCCTGCCTGATCGGTGACCCCCAGCTACTCATTCTTGACGAGCCGATGAACGGTCTGGACCCGGCCGGCATGCACGAGATGCGCGACATGATCTTGTCGTTAGTGGCCGAAGGACGGACTGTCGTGCTCTCCTCCCACCTTCTCGACGAGGTTGAACGCACGTGCGACGCCGTGGCCATCGTCGATCGTGGCCGTGTAATCCGCCAGGGCCCGATCACCGAGTTGCTGGCCGGGTCCTCGCTGGTGGTCGACGTTGAGTGCACCGAGCCCGAGCGAGCCCGTTCGCTCGTCGCCGCAACGGCCATTGAAGCCGACGTGGAGGTGACGCCGCTCGGGCTGGTGGTCACACTGCCCGGATCGACTTCCCGCGACGTCATCGCCGAGGTCAATCGGGTCTTGGTCGAAGGCAACGTGTCGGTCTACCGGCTCCAGGAGATCCAGGCATCGCTGGAATCGTGGTTCCTGCAGGTCACCAGCCGACTGGGGGATCGCAATGACGCCACGGCTTGACACCATGGGAGCTGCGGCGACCCCGATGCCGCCGGGCGCAACCCCCGAGGCCGGCCCGGGCCACTGGAGGCAGTGGGCGCCATCTGCCGCCATGATCAGGACCAGGTTCATGGAGTTGCGACGCCGTCGCGGGCTCATGGTAACCCTGACGCTGGTCACCATCGGGATTCCCACCGTGTTCCTGGCCATCCGGCTTTTGCTCCACGCCCTGGCGCCGAAGACCTACGGCCCGGCCGGCGGCTACGTCATCTACTCAGCGATGGTGGCCGGTGTCCTTTACGTGTTCGGTTTCATCGTCGCCGCCACCCTCGGCGCCACCGCGGGATCGGCCGATCTGACCGACGGGATGTTCCGACACGAAGTGGCGACCGGTCGATCACGCCTTGCTCTCTACCTGGCCCGGATCCCGGCCGGGCTTTCAATCATCGTGCCCCTCGTTGCCGTGGGTTTCACCATCGTCTGTGCCGTGTGTGTCTTTGCTTCCCCGACGCGCCTCGTCTTCAACGGGGTGACCGTGCCCGTCAACCTTTCGAGGGTCGGGCTCGAGAACTGGGCCACCGACCATGCCGACGAGGTAATTTGCAATTTCGGCATCGATAACACGCCGTCGTCCAATGCTCCCGCGGGCTTCGCCACCGTGATCAACAGCGTCCCATGCGGCAATGGGCCCGGAGCTGTCCACGTTGGCCCCAATCCAGGCCCGGGCATCCAACTGCAACAGCAACCGACCCAGGCGCAAGTCCGTCAAGCGGCCAGCCTTATCGCCGACCTGAACTACAGGGCCTACTCCCGGCAATTCCTGTACCCGTCGAACTCGTTCATGGTCAAGAGCGGGCTATGGCTCGAGCTCGAAGCGGTGATCGGATTCGTGGTCGGCTTGGGGTTCGGATCGCTCATTGGACAGCGGACCGTAGCCGTCATCCTTCTGATCGTCCTCGAGGTGGTCTTGACGCCCATCTTGTCGAGGGCCCGGATCCCTCACTTCTCCAACCTGCAACGCTCAATTGTCGGCCTGGCCACGGCCCACCTGACGCCGGGTGGACTGCCGGTGCTAGGAGGCGGCGGCGGTGGGCCGTCGGGGCCAGGCGGAAATGCCGGTCTGCTCCCGGAGTCCACTACCGTGGCCATCTGCGTCATCGTGGCATGGCTGGTCGGATGGACCATCCTCGGCGCCTGGCGGATGATGACCCGGGACGCCTGAGCCCAACGGAGGGAAGCCGTGGGCGGGAACGACAAGTACGGCAGCCTGCCCGGCGTGGTAATGATCGGGTTCGGTTCCATCGGGCGGGGCACCTTGCCGCTGATCGAGCGCCACTTCGAGATCGATCGGGACGACATCGTGGTGGTCGCTCCTGACAGCGTCAACGACAAGCTCCTGCTCGACCGGGGCATCCGGAAGGTCACCGCCGGTCTGACGCCGTCGAACTATCTCGACGTGCTCACACCGCTGCTTCAACCCCGCAGAGCCGTCCGCACCCGTGGCGGCGAGCCTGGCGCTCCGTTCTGCGTCAACGTGTCGGTTGACACATCGTCGGTCGACATCCTGCGTCTGTGCCGCCGGCTCGGCGCCCTGTACGTGGACACCGTCATCGAGCCATGGCCCGGGTTCTACGACAATCCCGACATGGCCTTGGCCGCCCGGACCAATTACTCCCTTCGCCAGACGCTCCTGGCCGAACGGGCGGGGTCTCCAGGTGGCCCGACAGCCGTGTCGGCCTGCGGGGCCAATCCGGGGATGGTGTCGTGGTTCGTGAAGCAAGCGCTGCTGGACGTGGCCGGCAAGCTGGGGATGAAGGCGGCGGAGCCGAACAGTCGTCGGGAATGGGCGCAGCTAATGCGGAACGTGGGGGTGAAGGGCATCCATATCGCCGAGCGCGATACCCAGCGTGCTGCACTGTCCAAGACGGCCGGTACCTTCGTGAACACCTGGTCAGTGGATGGCTTCATCTCCGAAGGCCTGCAGCCCGCTGAGCTCGGGTGGGGCACTCACGAGCGCTGGTGGCCCGCTTCTGCCCGACGCCACGAGGACCCCGCAGCCCCGTCGATTTATCTTGCGCAGCCCGGTGCCGACACCCGGGTCCGCACCTGGTGCCCGACCTTCGGCCCCCAGTACGGGTTGTGCGTGACCCACAACGAAGCCATATCGATCGCCGACTACTTCACCGTGCACGAGCAGGACATCGCCGTATACCGCCCCACGTGTCACTACGCCTATCACCCTGCTGACGACGCCCTGCTGTCGTGGCATGAACTGCTAGGAGGTGGGGGCCATCACCAGCTCCAACAGCATGTGCTGAGTGAGGACGAGATCGTCGATGGGATCGACGAGCTCGGGGTGCTCCTCTACGGACACGCAGCCAACGCCTACTGGTATGGATCACGCCTGTCCATGCAGGAGACCCGACGGTTGGCGCCATATCAGAACGCAACCGGGCTCCAGGTCTCCTCGGCTGTGCTCGCCGCCATGGTGTGGGCCCTTGAGCATCCACAAGCGGGGATCGTTGAAGCAGAAGATATGGACTTCCGGCGATGCCTGGAGATCCAAAGGCCGTACCTGGGCCCGGTCGAGGGCCACTACACGCGGTGGACGCCGCTGAGTAGCCGTTCGACACTCTTCCCCGACGACATCGACGAGGAAGACCCGTGGCAGTTCCGCAACGTGATGGTCCACTGAGGCGGACAGGCGTAGCGATAAAATCCCGCTGGACGAGGGAGGCACGAATGGACACGTCGCCTGCATCCACGACGATCGGCGGTAGAGGAGCCGGGGCCGCCTCTCTTGTGGAGGCCGACGTGGACCGGCTGGCGAAGCTCGGCTACCGCCAAGAGCTCAATCGTGTGCTTTCCCTCTTCGAGAACTTCGGCGTGGCATTTTGCTACCTGTCGCCGATGGTCGGTATCTACTCCCTCTTCGTCCTGGGCGTCGGTTCCGCCGGACCTCGCTACATCTGGCTTATGCCTGTGGTGGTCGTCGGACAGCTGTTCGTGGCTCTGGTGTTCGCCGAGTTGGGAAGCCACTATCCGATCGCCGGTGCATTGTTCCAGTGGGGCAAGAGCCTCATGGGCTCCGGTTACGGCTGGTGGGTCGGGTGGATCTACGGCTGGGCCCTGCTCGTGACCGTGGCATCGGTCGATACGGGTATACCGAGCTACGTCGGCACGTTGTTCTCTTCACCACCCATGGGGCCGAGCGCTTGGCCACCAACCCGCTCGGGGTCGGGTTCGGCAACAACTGGTGGTTGGGTGCCGCCTTGGTCGCGGTGCTGGCCCACGTGTACATCTTCTACGGTTTCGAGTCGGCCGGCGACGTTGCCGAGGAAGTCGTCGATGCCACGCATCGAGTGCCCAAGGCGATCACGCGGTCGCTGTTGGTTGGCGGGCTGGCCAGCTTCATCCTGGCGGGCGCCTTGATCCTGGCCATGCCATCGGGTGCCAAGGGTTACGCCACTGCGGCTTCGTTTGCCGGCGGCGTGCCCTACATCATCCACGGCAGCGTCAACAACAGCGGTATCGAGGACTTCATCCTCTTCCTCGTCTGTTTCGCCTTCTTCAGTTGCGGTACCGCAGTGCAGGGCGCCGGCGCCCGCCTGGCTTTCTCCTATGCCCGAGACGGAGCCATCCCCGGTAGTTCGGCAGTCCGACGGCTCTCGAAGAAACGTGAGACGCCGGTGACAGCCATCCTGCTCGGCGCCATCGTGCCGGCGCTGTTCACCCTTTTGGTGCACTTCACGCCGACCAAACCGATCCATGTGCTCTTCGTGACCTATCCGGCCAATGTCAATGCCTTGACCGCCCTTGTCTCTTTCGGAGTCTCAGGCATCTATCTCTCGTTTCTACTCATCACCATCGGCTCACTCATTGCCCGACTCCGTGGGTGGCAGCCCCAGGGAGCCTTTACCCTCGGCAAGTGGGGGTACCCGGTGGTGATCCTCGCCATCGGCTACGGAGCGGCCATGTTGGTGAACATCCTCGTGCCGACTGGGATCAACAGTCCCAAAGGGGCGTTGTTCAATTACGACTGGATGACCCTCATCGTCATGGGCGCAATCTGCCTCATAGGAGCCATCTACTACGTCATTTCGCGACCTGATCGTCGAGTCGGCGCCAAGATGGTCTCGACGACGTCGGGCTGAGGTTCGCACTACCTCTGACCTGCCGTTTCCGGAGTGGAGGCGATGGGACTCGAACCCACGAACCTCTTGACTGCCAGTCAAGCGCTCTACCAGCTGAGCTACGCCCCCGGGGCGACCCGACACGTTATCAGCCCCGTTGTGCCGCCCTTCTCGGTACGATTGGCCTGGTACCCGACGGTGGGAGCGGCCGTCGGGATCACACGGCAGGGGGGCACCATGGATATGCCGACACGTCACCGCCGCAAGCCCTCGGGCCCGTCGGGGCGACCGATGGTGGTGTTCCTGTCTACGGCCGCTTTGACGGCGGCCGCCGCCGGATGCGGTGCCTCGGGTCCCGCCGCCGGCGGCGCCGGAGCATCGAGTTCTCGGTCGGGCTCGCCGATGCAGATCGTGCTGGCCTCGGTGGACAAGACCGAGGCGGCCGATACCGCCACCGTCGATCTGACCATCTCGGTGTCGGGGACCCCGTCGATCGGGGGCCTGGTGCCCTCGGCCTCGTCGGGCAGCTCCTCGGCCATCTCGCTGGCCATCGGGGCCCAGGGGGCGTTCGACTTCACCAACAAGACCGGCCAGATGACCATGACCCTGCCGGCGATCGGGGCCAGCCCGGCCTCCACTCTGCAGATGCGCCAGATCGGGTCCACCCTCTACGTGAGTGCCCCCCAGTTGTCGTCCCTCGACGGAGGCAAGCCCTGGGTCCAGGTCAACACGAACGACTACCTGCAGAAAGTGGGCCAGAGCGCCGGGCCGCTGGGCGGGTTCTCCGATGGTGACCCGACCCAGGTCCTGAGCATGCTCGACCACCTGAGCGCAGGGGTGACCAACCTCGGGCCCGCCCTGGTCGGCGGGATCGAGACCACCCGCTTTCGCGGCACCATCGACCTGACGGGGACGTCGTCGTCCCCCGGCTCCACCGTGATCAGCAGCCAGATGGCCTCGGCGCTGGGTCTCACCAGTCTCCCCATCGACGTCTGGATAGACGGCCAGGGCCGGGCGCGCCAGGTGCAGACCTCGTTCTCGCTGTTCGGGCTCACGGTGGGGGCAAAAGTCGACCTCGGCGGCTTCGGCACCCCGGTGTCGGTCGCCGTTCCTGGCGCCGACTCGACGGCCGACGGCTCGTCACTGCTCGACAGCGGCCAGCTCGGCAACCTGTTCGGGCTCGGCGGCTCGTAGCGGGCTCGGCGGGTCGTCGCGGGTTCCTGGCGCGGGCCCCCGGCGCGGGCCCCCGGCGCGGGCCCCCGTCCGGCGTTCCGTAGAATCCCGGCGATGGCCAGGGCCTACGAAGTCCAAGCAGTGGAGCAGAAGTGGCAGCGCCTATGGGCAGAGGAAGGCCCATACCAGATCGACGCCGACGACCCTCGACCGCCGCGCTACGTCCTGTGCATGTACCCCTATCCGAGCGGGGCGGCCCATCAGGGGCACGTTAGGAACTACACCTTCGGTGACCTCTTGGTCCGCTACCGCACCATGCAGGGTGACGCTGTCCTGTCGCCCTTCGGTTTCGACTCCTTCGGCCTGCCGGCCGAGAACGCCGCCATCCGCACCGGCCAGCACCCTCGGCCGTTCACCGAGGCGCGCATCGCCGAGCTCAAGCAGAGCATCAAGGCCCTGGGGGCGGTATACGACTGGCGACGCGAGATCCACAGTCACGACCCGTCCTACATGCGCTGGAACCAGGTCATCTTCCTGCGGATGCTCGAGGCCGGACTGGCTTACCGAGCCAAGGCTCCGGTCAACTGGTGCCCAGGATGCCAGACGGTGCTGGCCAACGAGCAGGTGCTGGCCGACGGCACCTGTGACCGGTCTGGCGACGTGGTCGTTCAGCGCGACCTCGAGCAGTGGTTCCTGCGCATCACGTCCTATGCCGACGCCCTGCTCCAGGGCCTCGACGACCTGGAGTGGCCCGATCGCGTCAAGACAATGCAGCGCAACTGGATCGGGCGTTCCGAAGGCGTGGAGTTCGACCTCCCTGTCGTGGGGCACGAGGACGAGGGCCTGGTGCTGCGGGTCTTCACCACCCGGCCCGACACCAGCTTCGGGATGACCTATGCCGTGGTGGCCCCCGAGCACCCGTTGGTGGACGTCCTCGTCACCGATGAGCACCGCCAGGCCGTGGAGGAGCTGCGTGCAACCACCGCCTCGGCCACGGAGCTCGACCGCACCAGCGCCGGAGCCACGGCCAAAAGGGGTGCGCGCACCGGTGGCCACGTCCTCAACCCGTTCACGAACTCGCCGATTCCCGTCTTCGTGGCCGACTACGTGCTCATGCGCTACGGCACCGGCGCCATCATGGCGGTGCCGGCCGAAGACGATCGCGACTGGGAGTTCGCCCAAGTCCATGGCCTGCCGGTGGTGCGTACCACGCAACCCCCCGACGACCACGAGGCCGGTGCGTGGACCGGCGACGGCGTCAAGGTCAACTCCGGCTTCCTCGACGGTCTCGAGGTGGGCGAGGCGAAAGCACGGGCCATCGACTGGCTCGAGGACAAGGAGATCGGGTCGCGCACGGTCAACTACCGGTTGCGTGACTGGCTTATCTCGAGGCAGCGGTACTGGGGCTGTCCCATACCGGTCGTGTACTGCGCCGACTGCGGCATCGTCGGCGTGCCCGAGAACGAGCTCCCGGTACTGGCGCCCGACGACGTCGAATTTCTCCCCGGTGGCGACTCACCGCTCGCTCGCCATGCCGGTTTCCGCCATGCCACCTGCCCCCGATGCGGGGGGCCGGCCGAGCGCGACACCGACACCATGGACACGTTCGTGGACTCGTCATGGTACTTCCTGCGCTTCTGTGACCCGTGGGCCGAGGACCGCCCCTTCGACCCGGCGGTGGCCGCCCACTTCATGCCGGTGGACCAGTACATCGGGGGGATCGAGCACGCCATCTTGCATCTGCTCTACGCCCGGTTCTACACCCGTGTCCTGATCGACCTGGGCCTGGCCCCCGGGATCGCCCCGGAGCCGTTCGCCCGCCTGTTCACCCAGGGCATGATCCGCATGGACAACAAGAAGATGTCCAAGTCCAAGGGCAACCTCATAAGCCCGGCCCGTTACTTCGACACCGTCGGTGCCGACGCCCTACGGCTCTTCCATCTGTTCGTAGGGCCCCCGGGCGACGACATGGACTGGACCGGCCAGACCGACGAGGTCATCGATGGTTGTGGCCGCTTTCTCGACCGCGTCTGGCGGCTCACGGTGGACGAGCCTGTCCCCGAGGAGCACGTCCAATGGCGCCAAGGAGAGCCCACGCCCGACGACGTGGCATTGCAACGCACCACCCACCGGCTCATCGCCAAGGTGGGCGACGATGTTGAACGCTGGTCGTTCAACACGGCGGTGGCGGCCTGCATGGAGTTCGTCAACGCCTTGCAGCGCTACCGGCGCCAGGTGGCCGGCGGGCCCCATCGAGCCACCGTCGATGAGGCCTGCGACACCCTGCTCCTGCTGCTCGCCCCCATGGCTCCCCACGTCACCGCCGAAGCCTGGGAGCGCCGGCATGGCCCCGGGGCCCGGCTCCACGCGCAGCGGTGGCCCACCTACGACGCCGGCCTGGCCCGCGCCGAAAGCCACACCATGGTGGTGCAGGTGGACGGCAAGGTGCGCGACCGGATCGAAGTGGCGCCCAACATCACCGAGGCCGAGGCGGGCGCCTTAGCCATGGCCTCCCCGGCTGTCATCGACCTGCTCGGGGGCTCCGATCCTGCCCGGGTGGTGGTGCGGCCCCCGCGGCTGGTCAACATCGTGCGCCGCTGACGCCGCCGGCCGTCAGGCCTTTCGCAGGGCTTCGAGCAGAGCGCGGATCTGCTGGCGCTCCATGCGGTACGGCGCGTAGAAGCTGATGCGGGTGACCATGTCGCCGAAGCGCTTGGCTATCTCGGCCGGGACCTCGTCCAGAGATCCCACGACGGCGAAGGCACGGACCACCTCGTCGGGGATCATCTCGGCCATGGCCGCCCAGTCCCCTCGCTTGGACAGCCGGTTGAGCTCGCTGTGGAGCTCCCCCCAGCCGTGGAGGTCGAGGACGGGCTTGTAGGCGGGTGTCGACCCGTAAAAGGCCAGTTGCGCCTTGACCGCACCCATGGCCGTTTGCATCTCGGCCTCGTCGGAGCCGGTCACGATCATGGCCGGATACGAGATCTCGAAGTCCTGGCGGCTCCGCCCGGCTACGGCCAGCCCGCGCTGTAGGGCGGGCACCGTCACCTCGCGCATGTAGCGCTCGGTGGTGAAGCCATGCGCCAGCAACCCGTCGGCCACCTCGCCGGCTACCTCGGTCATCTTCTCGCCCACCGCCGCCAGGTACACCTGGGGTACTCCATAAGGGTTGGGCCCGGCGTTGAAGAACGGCGTCATCAGGGTGTGCGTGTAGAAGTCGCCGCGAAACGCCAGCTTGGTGCCGTCGTGCCAAGCCGACCAGATGGCCCGCATGGCCTGGATGAACTCGCGCATGCGAGGTGCCGGGTGCGACCACGGCATGGAGAACCGCTTCTCGATATGGGGCTTTATCTGCGACCCGAGGCCCAACAAGAAGCGTCCCTTGGAGTACGACTGCAGGTCGTTGGCCAACACCGCCGTAGTCATGGGGTTGCGGGCGAAGGCGACGGCGATCCCCGTGCCCAACTCCACCCGGTCGGTGTGCTCGGCAGCCAGGATGAGAGGGAGGAACGGGTCGTGGCAGGTCTCGGCGCACCAGACGCCGTCGAACCCGTCCTCCTCGGCCCTTTTGGCCGTCTCCACCGCATCGCTGGGGTCGAAACCGATCCCGCCGTCCACTCGCATGGCGGAACGTTAACCCAGAGGTCCCGACCGGTGATCCTTGCCAGGGCGCCGCCGGTGGCGGAGAATTCCATGGTGGACGAATACCCCTCGACGCCGGCCGACGCCGGCGCTGTGCCCGGCACCAGCGCCGGCGCGGGCATTGGCCCCGGCCCCCGGGCCGGCTCGCTCGAAGCCGCACGCGAGGAGTACCTGCGTCTGTTGTTGCAACGGCTGGAAGACGGGCGCCTCGAGGCCTATGAGTACACCCGCCGTGTCCGTTCGATCGAGCTGGCTACCTCGGTGTCAGCCATGGCCGACATCGTGGACGCTGCGGTAGCGGCTACCCCGAGCCTCGACGCCGTGGACATGCTGCGCATGGCCCAGGTGTCGCCCATGGTGTCGGCTGCCGGCCACCCCCGGCGAGTGGCGCTGTTCGTGATGATCTTCTTCTTCGCCGTGCTGCTGGCGTTCGGCATTTGGTTGGCGGCCCATGCTCGCGCCCTCCACAGTTCGGGCACCGGTGGCCCCGCCGTGGTGCAGTGGACGGCTCAGGCCCCGCCGTCGTCGTTGGGATCCTGGCGTAGGTAGCGCTCGAGCTCGGCGGCCAGCTCGTCCCCGGTTGGGATCTGGCCCAGGTCGAGGGGGTTACCCTCGGCGGCGTCGACGTTGCGCTCGAGCTGGCGCACCAGCTCGCTGTGGTCGGGGCTCTTGGTGATGAGCTCGTCTACCTGCTGTAGCGAGGCATCGGCCGAGGTGTGGAGCATGGCCGAGTCGATGGCCAGTCCGGCCACGGCGGCCAGCCCGTCGAGAAGGGCGGCGCTGGCGGCTGGAAAGGCCATGCCGGCCACGTAGTGCGGTACCCGGGCCCACAGCCCGACAGTGCTCATCGCGGCGTCCCCGAAGGCCAGCTCCAAGGCCCCCCAAACCCCGGAGGGGACGTCGATCTCCCCCTGGACCACACCCACCAGCGGCACCAGCTCGGACGAGCCGGGAGGAGCGGTGGCGGCCAAGCGGACCGGCCGGGTGTGGGGGGCGGGCGCCGGGAAAGCACCGAGGCCGACCACCATCCTCACCCCGAGCTCCCGGGCCAGCTCGACCACACCGGACACGAAGGTGGCCCAGCGGAAGTCCGGCTCCGGGCCCACCAGGTAGCAGACGTCGTTGCCGTCGCGGTCGGTTCCGGCCCGGACCTGGATGGCGGGCCAGGTCAGTCCTTCGTTGACCCCATGGGCGATATGGGCGATGGGTCGCCGGGCCCGCTGGTCGATGAGCGTCTCGCCGTCGAAGGTGGCCACCAGCTCGGTGGGACCCGACCCAAGCAGCGCCGCCATGGCGCCGTCGGCCCCGAGGCCGGCGTCCACCCAACCTTCGAGAGCCACCACCAGGACCGGGCGCTCGAGCAGCCTCCCAGCCACGCGTTCGTAGATGGGCACCAGCGCCCTACGTGGACTCGAGGGTGCGCAGCGCGCTCTCGGCCAACTTGACCACGCTGTCGGCGAACCCGTCGACGCTGGAGCGGTCCCCGGCGGCCGCTCCTCCGACGTACCGGGCGTAGACGCCCTGGAGGATGCAGGCAAGCTTCCAGTAGCCGAAGGCCACGTAGAAGCCCAGCCGGTCGAGGTCTCGCCCCGAGCACTGCTCGTAGCGGGCGCGCAGTTCGGCCCGAGACGGGAACCCGGCCACCGTGGTGGGCGTCACGCCGAGCAGGGCGGCAGTTTCGTCGCCCGGCTCGGTCCAATAGACCATGAGGAGCCCGACGTCGGCCAGCGGGTCACCGAGGGTGCAGATCTCCCAGTCCAGCACGGCCCGCACGTTCCCCTCGTCGTCGAGCACCGTGTTGTCGAGGCGGTAGTCCCCGTGCACGATGGCGGTCCCCACCTGCGCCGGCACGTCGGCGGCCAGCGCATCGTGGACTTGGCCCACGACGGCGGCCGTGTCGGCCCCCTCGACCTCGGAGTTGCGGAACTGCTCGTACCACCGGCGTAGCTGCCGCTCGATGTAGCCGTCGCGCTTGGCGAAGTCGCCCAGGCCGACCCGGTCGACGTCCACGGCGTGCAGGGCGGCCAGGGTCTCGGCCAACGACTCCCCGGCTCGGCGGCGACCGGCGCCGTCGAGGCATTCCTCGGCCCCTCGGGCGTCGCGCACGATGTGGCCGTCCACGAACTCCATGACGTAGAAGGGCCGACCGTTCACAGCCTCGTCCTGGCACAGGCCCAGCGCCTTCGGCACCGGCACCGGGGTATCGGTCAGCGCCGAGATGACACGGAACTCCCGGGTCATGTCATGAGCGGTGGGCAGGACGTGGCTGAGGGGGGGCCGGCGCAGGGCGTAACGGGCCCCGGCCGAGTCGGTTACCTCATAGGTGAGATTGGAACGTCCCCCGGCCACGAGGGAGAACTCGAGGGGGAGCACGACACCGGGGACACTGTCGGCGAACCACTGCTCCACTCGGGGCGCGTCGATGCCCTCCACGGCGTCCCCCTCGACGGTCCCGGTCGTCGTCACGGCAGGCACGCTACCGCCCGGCCGATAGGGTCTGTGGCGTGATCGACGTCACCGATGCCACCTTCGAGACCGACGTCCTCGAGCGCTCGGACCGGGTTCCCGTGGTGGTCGACCTGTGGGCGCCCTGGTGCGGGCCGTGCCGGACGCTCGGGCCGATCATCGAGAAGGTGGTCGATGCCACCGCCGGTGCTGTCGAGCTCGTAAAGGTCAACGTCGACGACAACCCGCGCATCTCAGCCACCTTCCAGGTGCAGTCGATCCCAGCCGTCTTCGCCATACGGGACCGCCAAGTGGTGGACAGCTTCGTGGGCGCGCTGCCCGAGTCCCAGGTGGCCGCCTTCGTGGGCCGCCTGGCCCCCTCCCCGTCGGAGGCCGACGTCTTGGCGGAGGCGGGTGACGAGATCTCGCTGCGCAAGGCGCTCGAGCTCGAGCACGACCACCCCGGTGCGGTCACCGCCCTGGCCCGCCTCCTTGTGGGCCAGGGCCGGCCCGACGAGGCGTTGGAGCTGCTGGGCCGCATCCCCGACACGGCGCAGTCGCGCCAGGCGGCGGCCGAGGCCCGCCTGGCCGCTCAGGCCGTGGAGGTCCCCGCCGACGGGGTGGGAACGCTGCTCGACGCCCTGCTGCCCAGGGTCAAGGAGGACGAGGCGGCCCGCCAGGAGTTCCTCGACCTGTTGGAGACCCTCGACGCCGACGACCCCCGCGCCGGTGCCTATCGCAAGGCGCTCGCCTCCCGGCTTTTCTGACTGATGCAGCTGGTGCTCGGTGACCGCGCCTTCGACCTGCGGTCGCGCGCTTTGGTCATGGGCATCTTGAACAGGACGCCGGACTCCTTCTACGACCGAGGCGCCACCTTCGCTCTCGACACGCTGCTAGAGCGGGCGGTGCAGCTGGTGGCCGACGGTGCCGACCTCGTGGATGTGGGTGGGGTGAAGGCCGGTCCCGGTCCCGAGGTGTCAGAGGCCGAGGAGCTAGATCGCGTGGTTCCCACCATCGAGGCCCTCACCAGCAGGGTCGACGTGCCCATCTCGGTGGACACCTGGCGGGCCTCGGTGGCCCGGGCCGCCTACGGCGCCGGCGCCGTGATGGGCAACGACATCAGCGGCTTTGCCGATCCCGACTACCTCCCCACCGCCGCCGAGGCGGGGGCGGCGGTGGTGGCCACCCACATCCGACTGGCCCCACGGGTCGCTGACCCCGAGCCGCACTACGACGACGTGGTAGCCGAAGTGGGCGCCTTCCTGGCGGAGCGGGCCGAGCGGGCGCTGTCGGCCGGGGTGGCCGCCGACAAGGTGGTCGTCGATGCCGGACTCGACCTCGGCAAGACCGCCGCCCAGTCACTGGCCCTGCTGCGCGCCTCGCGCCAGCTGGCCAGCCTCGGGTACCCGCTGCTGCTGTCGGCCTCGAACAAGACCTTCCTCGGCGTCGTGCTGGGCCTGGAGCTCCATCAGCGCGAAGAGGCCTCGCTGTCGGCGGCGGCCCTGGGCGTGGCTCTCGGCTGCCGGCTGGTGCGCGCGCACGACGTGGCCGGCACGCGCCGCGTGTGCGACGCCCTGGCCGCAATCATGGAGGCGGCATGACGGCGTCTTCCTACCTGGTCAAGGGCGACGACCCCGCCTTGGTGGCCCAGGTGGCCCAGGACCTGCTCCAGTCGCTGTTAGGCGGGCGCGATCCCTCGGCCACGGTGGAGGAGCACGGGGGTGGCGGCGAGGACATCGACCCGGGAGCCGTCGTCGACGCCCTGACCACCGCTCCGTTCCTGACCGACTGCCGCATCGTGGTGGTCCGTGACGCGGGGCGGCTCTTGGCCGCCGACGCCGGGCGGATCGCCGGCTGCCTGGCCGAGCCTGTGCCCGGGGTCATCCTGGTATTGGTGGGCGGCGCCGGTACGGTGCCCGCCGCTGTGGTCAAAGCGGTCCAGAAACATGGGGCCGTGGTCGACGGCACGGTGGGCACCGGTCGAGCCCGCTCCCAGTGGCTCGCCGAGCGTCTCCGCCAGGCCCCGGTGCGCTTAGACGCCCGGGCGGCGGCCACCTTGGGCGAGCACCTCGGCGGTGACCTGTCGCGCCTGCGGGGCCTGCTCGACACGTTGGTGGCCGCCTACGGCGAGGGGGCGTCGATCGGCGAGGACCGTCTGGCCCCGTTCCTCGGGGAGGCCGGTTCGGTGCCTTCCTGGGACCTCACCGACGCCATCAACGCCGGCGACACGCCGGGCGCGCTCGAGGCACTTCACCGGCTCATGGGCGCCGGCGATACCCATGCGCTCGTGGTCATGGCCCGCCTGCACCGGCACTTCCAGGACATGCTGCGCCTCGACGGGGCCGGGGTGTCGAGCGGCGAGCAGGCGGCCGAGCTGCTCGGGAGCCGCAGTGTGTACCCGGCCAAGAAGGCCCTGGAGCAGGGACGGCGCCTTGGACCGGGCCGGGTGGGGCGGGCCATCACCTTGTTGGCCGAGGCCGACCTGGACCTGCGGGGACGTACTGGGCTCGACTCCGGCCTGGTGTTGGAGGTCCTGGTGGCGCGTTTGAGCCGTGTTGGCGTGGTGCGCGACTCGGCGGCTGGGCGGCGCGCCCCGGCCCGGGCGTAGGCCGGGCGCACGGGCTGAGCTCCGGGGCCGGCGCAACTCAGCTCAGCCGGCGCAGCTCAGCTCAGCCGGCGCAGCTCAGCCCGGCAACGGGTCGTTGGACTGCTGGCCGGCGTCCGAGACGTGCTCGGTCCAGGCCGTCCCGTCCCAGTAGCGCAGCTGGTGGCGCCCGCTCGGGTCTGCGTACCACCCGAAGCCGGGCGACGACGACGGCCCAGGGGCCTCTTGGCCGCCCGCGCCCGGGGAATCGTCACCGGGTGTCGACGGGTATGGGGGAGGGCCGTCACCGGCCTCCACCGGCGGGGCGTAAAGCGCCGGCGCCTGGGTGCCGGGGGGCCACGGCGTGCCGGCCGACGCCGGGCCCGGGCTCTGGCCCTGGCGCTCGGCGGCCACCAGCTTGGGGCGGGTCATCACCAGGTAGAGCAGGCCCACGATCACCGAGAGCAGCCCGAACAGCAGCAGGAGCAGAACCTCGAGCACCAGCCACAGCACCTTGTTGGAGCCTGCCCGTTCCCACTGCCACGACGGGCGCTTGGCCATGTCGATGATGACGTAGATGGCCAACACCAACGAGGCGAGCGCCAGGAGGAGCACGGCCGGGCCGGCCGCGAGGGCGGCGAGGATCACAGGTGAGGCGACAGGCGACGCGAGGATCCGGCCGCTCAGCCGGCGGCGTCGCCGCTCGTGGCAGCCCGGGCCCGGCGCATCAGCCTGGACTTGCGGTTGGCGGCTTGGTTCTTGTGGATGACGCCCTTGGCGGCGGCCTTGTCGATGCGGCGGACGGCAGCCTGCAGGGCCTCGCCCACTTCTTCCCCGCCGCCCTCGATGGCGGTGATGGCGCGCTTGGTCCGGGTGCGCATCTCCGAGCGCACCGACTTGTTGCGGAGGCGGAGCCGCTCGTTCTGGCGGTTGCGCTTGATCTGGCTGCGAATGTTGGCCACTGGGTTCTCGCTGCTTTCGGGAGGACCGGGGGATCGAGCACCCGACGGCCCCGGAGGGGGCGGCACCGGCGGCGCCGCTGCGGACGACCACGGTACCAGCTACCAGGCACACTCCGCACCCCCGGTACGCTCCTGGGGCCGTGCTCGATCCCACCCGCATCCGGAATTTCTCGATCATCAGCCACGTCGACCATGGCAAGTCCACCTTGTCGGACCGCATCCTGGAGCTGACCGAGGCGGTCGACCCCCGGCTGATGCGGGAGCAGTACCTCGACTCCATGGACATCGAGCGGGAGCGGGGCATCACCATCAAGGCCCAGAACGTCCGGGTGCATTGGCGGGGACATGTGCTGCACCTGATCGACACGCCGGGCCACGTGGACTTCGGCTACGAGGTGAGCCGGTCGCTGGCCGCCTGCGAGGGGGCCCTGCTCTTGGTGGACGCCTCACAGGGCATCCAGGCCCAGACCCTGGCCACGTCGTACCAGGCCATCGAGCACGACCTCGAGATCATCGCCGTGTTGAACAAGATCGACCTCCCCGCCGCCGACCCCGTCCGGTGCGCAGCGGAGATCGAGCAGGTACTCGGCATCGATGCCGATTCGATCCTCCACATCTCGGCCAAGACCGGCGAGGGGGTGGCCGAGCTCCTCGACGCCGTGGTGGCTCGGGTGCCGTCCCCGGCCGCCGATGCTTCGGCTCCTCTGCGCGCGCTCATCTTCGACTCGTCCTACGACCAGTACCGCGGCGTGGTGAGCTCCATCCGCGTTATGGACGGCGTCCTCAAGAAGTCATCGCGTGTGCGCTACATGCAGGCGGGCTCGGTGCACGACATCGAGGAGATCGGGGTGCGCCTGCCGGTGCCGTCGCCGGTCGATGACCTCGGCCCCGGCGAAGTCGGTTACCTGATCTCCGGGATCAAGGACGTAGGGCAGGCCCGGTCCGGTGAGACGGTCACCGACGCCGTACGTCCCGCTCCTGAGCCGCTGGCCGGCTACAGGGACCCCAAGCCCATGGTGTTCTGCGGGCTGTACCCGATCGACGGCGACGAGCTCACCGAGCTGCGCGAGGCACTGGAGAAGCTGCGGCTCAACGACTCGAGCGTCACCTTCGAGCCCGAGTCCTCGGGGGCTCTCGGCTTCGGCTTCCGATGCGGCTTCCTGGGGCTCTTGCACATGGAGATCGTGCGGGAGCGCCTAGAGCGCGAGTTCAATCTCTCGCTCATCGCCACGGCGCCGTCGGTGGCGTACCGGGCCGTGCTCATCGAGGGCACCGAGGTCGGTTTCGACAACCCGAGCGAGATGCCCGAGGCCAACCTGCTCGAGCGCATCGACGAACCGATGCTGAAAGCCACCTTGATAGTGCCCTCCGAGCACGTGGGCACGGTCATGGACCTGTGCCAGACGCGGCGTGGCGAGCTCGACCGCATGGAGTACCTGTCACCCGAGCGCATGGAGCTCATGTACCGCATCCCGTTGGCCGAGGTCGTGGTGGACTTCTTCGACCAGTTGAAGAGCCGCACCAAGGGCTACGCCAGCCTCGACTACGAGCCCGACGGCTACCAGGCCGCCAACCTGGTCAAGGTGGACGTGCTGATCAACCATGTGCCGGTGGACGCCTTCTCGACGGTGGTGCACCGGGCCCAGGCCGACAGCTACGGCCGGCGGATGACCGAGAAGCTCCGTGAGCTCATCCCGCGCCAGCTCTTCGACGTCCCCATTCAGGCCGCGGTGGGCGGTCGCATCATCGCCCGTGAGACGGTCAAGGCCAAGCGCAAGGACGTGCTGGCCAAGTGCTATGGCGGGGACATCACCCGCAAGCGCAAACTGCTCGAGAAGCAGAAGGAGGGCAAGAAGAAGATGAAGGCCATCGGGCGCGTGGAGGTGCCCCAGGAGGCCTTCATCTCGGCGCTGCGCCTCGAAGACTGATCAGCGGGGCAGAGCCACTGCCTGCAGGCCGTTGGGTGAGGCCCACACGAAGAGGCCGTCCACCGACACTCCCACGCCGGGCACGGCATGTGACGGCGTGCCCGACACCGGCGCCCCGGCTCCGCTGCACGAGGTGAAGGTGGTGCTAGCCGATCGCTGCCCGTTGGACAGGGCGGCGGCGGAGGCGGTGACCGTCACCGGCTGGCTCTGCCCGCACCACATGATCTCCGACGCCGGCACCGCCGTCACCGAGCCGGTCAGAAGATCGAGCAGCTCGTCGCCTCCTCCGGCCACCGGCACCACGATGTGGCTGGCGTCGGCGATGGGCACCGCGTTGCCCGTGGTCACGGCCTGGGCGCTGCTGAGCGATCTCGACCAGGTGAGGCTGCCGCTGGCCGTGTCGATGCCCGACAGCGTCAGGCCGACGCCGGAGGTGGAAAGCGTCCCTCCGCTGTAGGTTCCCGTCCCGCTGTAGCGGCAGACGAAGGGCACGGCCAGCTGCAACACGCCGAAGCACTGATAGGACCCGCTCGTCGTCCACTGCACAGTGCCGTCGGCGGCCCGCACCCCGATCGTCTTGTAGGAGCCGAGGGGCTCGCTGTTGCCGTTGGGCGCCACCCCCACCGTGCCCACATCGAGGCTGCCGGCGGTGACGAAGTTCCAGCCGTATTGAGGCGAGTACTGAGTGCCGCCGAAGAGCGTCGAAACCTGGGCCGTCCAGGCCGGGACCCCACCTGCGGTCAGCTGCTCGAAGGCCGGGGGGGTGGACCCGGTCTCGTAGAGGTTCGTGGTCATCTGGCGGTAGGGGCCGGCCACCGTGCCCAGGACACGTCCGGTGGTCGGGACCAGGGCCACCACGGTGCCCGAGCTCCCGGCGCCGGCTTCGTTGACGCAGAAGACGTTCTTCTCGGTACACAGCTCGGGGGCGTCGGTGACGGTGGCGGGCGAGGTGGTGGCCCACAGTGCCTTGCCTGTGGTGATGTCGATGCCCTCGATGGTGACGGGACTGGCGGTCGGCCCCGACGCCGGGGCCATGTCGATAACCACGTTGCCGGAGGTGAGCGGTGTGATGGTCACGCCCGGCGAGATGGCCGAGGGCGAGAACGGCACCTGCCACGCCACCGTGCCGGCGCGGGGGTCGACAGCCTCG
>DATKSG010000054.1:0-14869 GCA_035531775.1 Acidimicrobiales bacterium
TGGAGGCACTCGACCACTACCACCTGCTCAGCCGGGTCCTGCCCGAGTGGGACGCCGTGCGCAACCGCCCCCAGCGCAACGCCTACCACCGCTTCACTGTCGACCGTCACCTGCTCGAAGCGGCTGCCCGGGCGGCCACCGGAGCGGCCACCGGAGCGGCCACCGGAGCAGTCGAACCTGGGGTCACCACGGTGGCCCGGCCCGACCTGTTGCTGGTGGGCACGCTGCTGCACGACATCGGGAAAGGCTTTCCCGGCGACCACACCGAGGTGGGCATGGAGGTGATGGACCGGGTGGCTCGGCGCATGGGCTACGACGATGCCGACGTAGCCACGCTGGTGGCCATGGTCCGCCATCACCTGCTGCTGCCCGATGCCGCCACCCGCCGCGACCTCGACGATCCGGTAACCGTCGACACCGTGGCTCGAGCCGTGGGCGACGTGGACACCCTCCATCTGCTGGCCGCCCTGACCGAGGCCGACAGCCTGGCCACCGGCCCGGCCGCCTGGGGGCCTTGGAAGGCGGGCTTGGTGGCCGATCTGGTCCGGCGGGTCGAAGCCCACCTTCGCGGCGACAGCGTCCCGGCCGCGCCCTCTTCCCCCATCACCGACCGGCACCGCCAGCTCATGGTCCAAGCCAAACGACTGGGGCGGACCGTGGTGTGGGCCGAGGCGCCCACGCTCACCGTGGTGGCCCGGGACCGCCCCGGGCTGCTGGCGGCGGTCACCGGGGTGCTCGCCTTGCGGGGGCTCGACGTCCGGGCGGCCGACGTGGCCGGCGAGGACCAGTTCGCCGTGGAGATCTTCGCCGTGGAGCCCTCTCGGGGGCGCTGGCCTGATTGGCACCTCGTCGGTGACGAGATCGACGCAGTGCTCCGAGGCACCCTGCCCCTCGAAGCCCGGCTGGCCGAGCAAGCACGGCTCTATGCCGGCGGCCGGCGCCCGGTCACAGCCCGGCCGGTTACCAGCGGCGTGCAGATCGACAACGACGCCTCGGCCTCGTCGACGGTGGTGGAGGTGCACGCCGCCGACGCTGTGGGATTGCTACACCGGGTCACCACGGCGTTGTTCGACCAGCACCTCGACGTGACCGCCGCTCGGGTCTCCACCTTCGGCCACGAGGTCGTCGACGCCTTCTACGTACGCGACGGCGCAACCGGCGGCAAGGTGCAGGACCTCGAGCACCTGCGCCGGATCAGTGACGCCGTAGCCGAGGCCATCGACCGGGTCGGATGACGGCCCAAGGTCGGATGACGACCGGACGCTGGTAGCCTCGGCAGCCGGAGCGCGCGCCGAATCGGAGTCGTCCAATGCGCCACCGCCTCACCCCTCGCATCGCCGTCACCGGCGTCGTCGTCGTAGTCGGCGCCCTCGGTGCCTTCGGCGCCGCCGTGGGCTTGGCCGGCTCTGGCTCCCGCTCCGGCGCAGCTTCGGTGCCGTCATCCGCCCAACCCTCACCGCTCCACGGCGGCATGGAGCTGGTCACGGCCGACCCGGCCAGCGGGTCGAGTTCGGTCCTGTCCGACTCGGGCATCACCTTGCGCTTCAGCCGGACACTGTCGGCCGCCAGTCCGATGCCGATGTTGACCCCGATGGTCGCTGGAACATGGTCACGCCCGGCGGCCGACACCTTGCACTTCCAGCCGAGCGACGGCTTCGCCCCCGGAGCCAGCGAGGTCCTCACCGTGCCTGGTGGTGGGCGAGGGGTGCGGGCCGATGACGGGTCGGTCCTTCGTCATGACGTGTCGGTGTCCTTCGTAGTGGCACCCATGGCCGCCCTGCGACTGCAGCAGCTGCTGGCCTCGCTCGACTACCTGCCTGTCTCCTTCGACGCCGCCGGCCCGACGCCGGCTACCGATGCCATGGCCATGGCCCAACCGGGCACCTTCGCCTGGCGGTGGCCGACGCTGCCCGCATCGTTCACGTCGCTGTGGACGCCGGGTAGCAACGACATCATCACCAAAGGTGCGGTCATGGCCTTCGAGGCACAGCACGGCCTGGGCGCCGACGGCATCGCCGGGCCCGAGGTGTGGGCGGCGCTGCTCGTCGCCGCCACCGCAGGTGCAACCGACCCCGACCCTTACGACTGGGTGGACGTCTCCACCACCGTGCCCGAGTCGGTAACGGTGTGGCGCGACGGAGCCGCTGCCTACAGCACGCCAGCCAACACGGGCGTCGAGGGCGCGGTAACGGCGGTGGGCACCTGGCCCGTGTTCGCCCGCTACACCTCCACCACCATGAAGGGCACCAACCCCGACGGCACCACCTACGACGACCCCGGCGTGCCCTGGGTCAGCTACTTCCACGGCGGGGACGCCCTGCACGGATTCCAGCGCGCCAGCTACGGCACACCCCAGAGCCTGGGCTGTGTGGAGATGCCACCGGCCAACGCCGCATTGGTCTACCCCTACACCCCCCTCGGCACCCTCGTCACCATCGAGTGAAAACCGTCACCATCGAATGGATAGGGGCCTGGCGGGCCCGCACGAAGCCCGACCGGCACTGTCGCTGCCTGGCGCTGTCGCCTAGGATCATGAGGTGGTGAGAGCGCGGTGGCGGCCGGCGCTGACCCGAATCGTGGTCGGCTCGATGATGGCGGTGATGGTGGGCACCGAGGCCCTACCCGTCGCGGCACAACCGTCGGCGCCCGCCCGAAGCGCCGGACTGCCATGGCTGCGTGTGGCCGCCGTGGGCGGCTCCCCGGCCACCGGTCCTGGGCGACAGATCGTCGACGACAGGGGGCGCACCGTCGTTCTGCGCGGCGTCAACGTGGCCGGCATCGAGGACGACTACTACACGGTGGGCGGCCGTCCTCCGACCACGGCGCCGGCCTATCCAGTGGACCCGGCTGCCTTCGACGGCATCTGCCCGGCCGACCGTCCGGGCACCGGCGAGCCGCCGGTGTGCCAAGACGACCTGGCCCAGGTGCGCTCCCTCGGCTTTGACGTGATCCGCCTGACGGTGAGCTGGAGCCTGCTCGAGCCCACACCGGGTCGATACGACCCGACATACCTGGACCGCATCGCCCAGGTGGTGGGCTGGGCCCGGAGCCAAGGCGTTTACGTGCTCATCGACATGCACCAAGACGCCTACTCTCGCTATACACCGACCTCTGCGCCAGCCTCGGTGCCGCCCGTGCTCGAGCCCAGTGGACAGGGTTCCGACCACTCAGACGGGGCCCCGGCCTGGGCCGTGATCGGCGACGGCGTCCCCGCCGAAGGGGTTGGTGGCCAGCTCGAGCTCAACTCGTTCGTGGCCGCCGCCTTCACCAACTTCTGGCTCAACACCGTCCCCACCGACGGCGCCGGCCACGCGCTGCCCCAGGGCCAGGCCCCGGGGCCGGGCCTACAGGACCACTACATCGGGGCCATGGCGGCGATCGCCTCACGGTTCGTGCACGACCCCGCGGTGGTGGGCTACGAGATCATGAACGAGCCCCTGCCCGGCGTCATCGCCCCGGGAGCCTTCGACCTTGGATACCTCTACCCCTTCTACCGGCGGGTTATCGACGCCCTGGCCGGCACGCACGACGGGGTGCCGTGTCCGGTGGGCACCAGCTACGGCGCTGCCTGCGGATACCGAGACCTGGCTGTGCACGACAGGCGCCATCTCTTCTTCTTCGAGCCCATGGCGGCGCGCAACCTGACTGATGTGGCTGTGGGCCTGTCGGCTCCCTTCAGCTCGTCTCCCAATCTCGTCTACGCCCCGCACGTGTACACCCACGTATTCACTGCCGACCAGCAGGTGCCCGGCGGCGTCGTGTCGGGCGTCTACCCGGTGAACTACGACCAAGCTTTCGAAACCGCCGGGGCTGAAGCCAGGCTGCTTCATGCTGCACTCTTCGTGGGTGAGTTCGGCAATGGCAACGGCGACGACTCCACCACGCTGGCTTCGGAGACCGCTGCCATCGACAAGGCCGGGGTGGGCTCCACGCTGTGGCAGTGGAAGTCCAACTGCGGCCCGGCGCCGTCGTCCACCGACTGCTGGTCGATGTACTTCGGGCCTGGCTCGAGCGGCGCCGAGAACGGCCCCGTCATCCCCAGCCGGGCTCGCTATGTGAGCCGGGTGGTGCCGAGAGCCACGGCCGGGCGCCTGGTGGCCTTCGCCTACGACCCCCTGGCGCGTCACTTCACCATGCAGGGCACCGACGCGCACGCCGTGCAAAACGGCGACCTTGCCGGCGACACGGCCATCTACATCCCACCCTCGGTCACCGCCATCGCTCCGGTCGGGTGGGCCCCGGTGGTGAGCGGCGCCGCCGTGCTCGACAGGATGGTCACGGCGAGCGACGGCAGCTGCATGGTCTACGTGAGCCCGACTGGTGCCGGCGCCTACGAGGTATCGCTGGCGCTGTGACGGCCCGGTCCGTCTGTGGCCACCACCACGTCGCACTTGGACAAAGCCAGATAAGCCACCACGGCCACGATGAGCAGCGACAAAACCAGGCTCACCCGCCCGTCGCCGTAAGCCAACGCTCCCAGGCGGCGCGCCTTGCCCGTCCAGTCGGCGAAGGATGCGCCCAGTGGCCGAGTGAGGATGTAGGCGACCCAGAAGGCCACCACTTCGTCGAGCCTCAACCACAGGTACGCCACCAGCGGAACGAGGATGAGGCCGCCGAAGAGCAAGCCCGAGGAGAAGTACCCGAGATGCATGGTGGAGGCCGTCATGTCCCCCGCCGCCGTGCCGAGGGCGAAGGTGGTCATGACGGTGGCCCAGTAGAACAGTTCGCGCCGGGTGGTCACGATGCTGTGGATCGACAGCGTCTTCTCGGTGGCGTACCAAAGGGCGAAGACCACGGCCAGAGCCACGGAGAACATCACGGTAGAGACGGCGTAGGGCACGCCGAACTTGATGTGGACGACGTCGGCCGCCATGGTGCCGAACACCGCCACCATGACCACGGTCAGCCAGTAGACCCAAGCGATGTAGCGGCGCACGGCGAACTGAGCCACCAGGGCCACACTCAGTCCGAGGGCTCCGAGGCTTACGGCCACAAAAGGGTCGAAGCGGTGCACGAGATAGTCCGAGGTCGACTCGCCGAGAGCCGTGGACAGCACCTTGGCCACCCAGAACCAGACGATGACCTCGGGCACCTTGCGGGCCAAGCGCCGCTGGACCGGGCCGGAAGAAACATCGAGGGTACTCACGGGGCCGAGGGGAAGCGTGGCGGGCGGCGCTCGCGCACGGCGGCCACTCCCTGGCGCACGTCGGGGCCCAGGAACCCGAGCATCTCGAGGGCCATCGACTCGCCGAAGGCGGGCAGAGCCTGGCGAATCCACTGGTTCATGACGCGCTTGGTCCACTGCACGGCGGTGGCGCTGCCCGCCGCCAGCTTGGCGGCGATGGCGACGGCTTCGGAGAGCACCTCGTCATCGGGCACGCATCGCGTCACCAGGCCGATGCGCTCGGCCTCGGCGCCGCTCACGAAGTCCGCTGTCATCAGGTAGTACTTGGCCTTGGCCATGCCGCACAGCAGCGGCCACAACACCGCCGCATGGTCGCCCGCCGCCACTCCCAGGCGGGTGTGCCCGTCCGACAACTTGGCGCCCTCCCCCATGATGCTCACGTCGGCCAGCAGGGCCACGGCCAGCCCGGCGCCCACCGCCACACCGTTGATGGCCGACACAATGGGCTTGCGGGCTCCGAGCATCTGCTCGACGAGGGCACCGGCGTCGCGCCACTGGGCCAGGGTGGCGGCGTAGTCCTCGGTCATCTCCTCGATCATCTCGAGGTCACCGCCGGCGCTGAAGGCCCGACCGGCGCCGGTCACCACCGACACCCGGGCGTCGTCGTCGTCGTCAACCACAGCCCACACCTCGGACATCTCGAGGTGCATACGAACGTTGGCGGCGTTCAACACGTCGGGTCGGTTCAACGTGATGACGACTACGCCATCGGGGCGTCGTTCGAACGAGAGGTGCTCGAAGTCCTCATAGTGCACGATCCGCATGGCCAGACACTATGGGACGATCAGCCGAGCAGAACCTGCCCGGCTGCTTTGACGAAGGCCACGTGCTCGGCCGGGCTGCGCCCGCCCCCCATGCCGCTCACCGACAGATGGGTGGCGCCGACCGCCTCCCAACGCCCGGCCTGGCGGCGCAGTCGCTCGGGCGAGGCATCCTCACCGGGCTGGATGGTGCCCTGCAGCCCGACGGCACCCGGTGGGCGTCCCGCTCGCTCGGCGGCGGCGGTCACCGTGGCCCACCCTTCCTCGAGGCCCTGGCCCGGCGTGGTGAGGGCGATCCATCCGTCGGCCATGGTGCCGATGCGTTCGAGCACCTTCGGTCCCGACAGTCCTCCCATCCACAGCGGGATGGGTCGTTGCACCGGTAGGGGAAGGATGCCGGCCCCGTGCACGGTGTGGAACCGGCCCTCGAAGTTGACCGACTCCTCGGTCCACAGCCGGCGCAACAGTGTCACCTGCTCTTCGTAGCGGGCGCCGCGGTTGGTGAAGTCCTGGCCGAGTGCCTCGTACTCCACCGCGTTCCAGCCCACCCCCACACCCAGGCGGAGCCGGCCGCCGCTCAACAGGTCTACCTCGGCGGCCTGCTTGGCCACGAGCACCGTCTGGCGCTGGGGCAGGATGAGCACGCCGGTCCACAACTCGAGCGAAGTGCGCGCCGCCAGGTGGCCCAGGATGACGAAGGGCTCGTGGAACGGGTCGCCCACGTCGTAGGGGCCCCAGAACCCCGGATGAGCGGCGCGGTCGGCCCCAATCACGTGGTCGTAGGCGAGCAGGTACTCGAAACCCGCCTCCTCGGCGGCCACCGACAGCGCCACCACATCGGTGGGGTCGGGCATCTCGATCTGGGGGATGACCACTCCGAAGCGCACAACCAGAGGCTAGCGGCGGCCCCGGTGCCAGGATGGGCCGGCGCCGATTCGGGCGAGCAAGGCACGAGGAAGGTGAGCGACGGCGTGGACGTGCACATCATGAGCTTCGGCATGCCGCTGCGCCGGGCCCAGGAGTTGGCCGCCGATGCCGAGCGGGCCGGCTACAGCGGCGTGGTGGTGACCGAGGGCGGCCGCACCGCCTATCTCACGTGCGCCGCCATGGCTCTCGGCACCGAGCGACTGGGCCTGTCCACCGGCATCGCCGTGGCCTTCCCCCGCAGCCCCATGGTGAGTGCCCAAGCGGCCTGGGAGCTGGCCGATGTGTCTGGTGGCCGCTTCCGGCTCGGCCTCGGGACCCAGGTAGAGGCGCACATGCGTCGGCGCTACGACGCCCCCTTCGACCACCCCGGCCCTCGACTGGCCGAGTACGTGGGTGCGGTGCGCGCCGCCTTCCGGGCGTTCCGGGGCGAAGAGCCCCTCGCCTTCGAAGGGGACTTCTACCACCTCAGCCTGCTGCCGCCCATGTGGTCACCGGGGCCCATCGATGCGCCGGACCCCCCCGTGGACGTGGCCGCGGTGAACCCCTACATGCTGCGCATGGCCGGTGCGGTGGCCGACGCCGTGCACGTGCACCCGCTCAACCACGTCGGCTACCTGAGCGAGGTGGTGCGGCCCAATGTGGATCTCGGCGCCCGTCGCGCCGGGCGCGACGGCGCCGCTGTGGGGCTTACCGTGCCCGTGTTCAGCGCCGTCGGCGACACCGAGGAGGAGCGCTCCCGGTGGCGTGAGATGGCCAGGGCCCAGATCGCCTTCTACGGTTCCACGCCCAACTACGGCTTCATCTTCGAGTTGCTCGACCGCCCCGACGTCACCGGCCGCCTGCGCACCCATCAGAAGGCAGGCGACATCGGGGCCATGGCCGGCGTCATCGATGACGAGCTGCTGGCGCATTTCGTGGTGGCGAGCAGCTTCGACGATCTCCCGGGGCTGCTCGTCGAGCGCTACGGCCAAGTGGCGGCGCGCCTGGTGCTGTACTTCGCCGGCTGGGCGTGGCAGTCGGACCGCCGGGCCTTCGAGCGTCTGGGCGAGGTGGCCCGCGCCGTGGCGGCAATGACGTCGCCCTTGCTTTAAGGCGCCCCGTCGCTGTAGGCGGTCAGCCGGCGTAGAGGGGGTGGTGCAAACCGAGCTCGACCAGGCTCCGGCCCGGAGAGCGGCCCACAGCCAACTCCTCCTTGGCACCTGGCACCGAGAAGACGTAGATGTTCCAGAACGGGGCCAGGCCGGCCGGTTCGATATCGGCATAGATGCGGGCCTCTACGTCGGGGCGGCGCTCGAACCCGGCGTCGTAGAAGCGCTCGGTCCACCAGCCGTAGGCGGCGATGGTCAGGTGACCCTCCACTGGCTCACCGCTCGCGTCGCGGGCCAGGTCGTCGAAGGGAACGGGCCCGAAGTAGTCGGCCCCGAGCGACTGGTAGTGGGCCAGGCGTTCGGGGAGCACCTTTCCCTCGAAATGCCCGTCCGGGCCACTGCCGTTGTTCATCCCGAACGACGGGATGGTGGAGTAGACGAACCCGGCGCACACCCGACGCAACTCCTTCAGGACGGTGGGGATCTGCTCGGGCGGCATGTGCTCGAGCGTCTCGAGGGCACTCACCACGTCGAAGGCGCCGTCTCCCCAAGGGAGCCCGGCCAGCAGGTCGGCCACTTGCACGTGTCCGCGTGCCCCGGGCGTGGCATGGGCCACGGCATAGGCGCTCAAGTCGCAGCCCAGGGCGTCCACGCCGAGCTCGCGCAGCACCTCCACCACGAGCCCGGTGGCACACCCGACGTCGAGGGTGCGCGAGGCCCCCCCGAAGGTGCGCCACAGCAGGTAGCCGGCAATCTCGGCGTTGGAGCTGATGCGGTCGTAGGTGGCGTAGCCCGACAGCCCGGCGCGGTCCCCCGAGGGGTCGCGCCCGCAACCGAAGTAGGACGCGCCGTACATGTGGTCGGCTTCGTACGCCCCCGAGGCGGCGTTCACCAGCTCGTCGCCGGCTCTGGCCATGAGACGGCGTGCGGCCGGGCTGGCGGCGGCCAGTCGGCTCAAGGCCTGACGGCCCCGGGCGACCAAGGGCCGGATCCGCTCGCTCACCATGGAGGGCGACTCTACCGGCCGCGCACCATCCTCCACTGAGTCGTCCACAACCGCAGGCGCTGGTGCAGGTTCGATAGTCACACGGCTGTTCCCGACCGTTCACGCCCCGGTTACCGGTGGCCTCCCGCGGCGTCACGGACCCGTGGCCGGTCGTTCACCGACAGGGTGGATTCGTGCCTGGCCGGCCCGTACCGGGGCCCCGCAGGGGCATCGGACCAGGTCGGAGGCAATCCACTGATTGTCCACAAGCGCTGGTCGTAGGACCAGGACTCACGGCATCAATCCGATTGCGCCCCTGCCACCAACTTCTCGCTGGCTTCCCACAAGCGGGCGGCGGCGTCGGGATCCTGGGCCATTTTCGAAGGACTCACGGCCCGGCACTTGACGAAGTACTGACCCGTCATGCCGGTCACATCGGGCGATGACGCCAGGTAGATCGATGTTCGGGCCCCCTTGGCCGGGGTCAGGATGAACGGCTTGATGACCTTCACCCCGAAACCGAGTATCCCCCCGGCGTCGCCATCGCGCCCGTATCCGGTGGCCACCGTGCCCGGGTGCAGGCAGTTGACGGTCACCCCGGTACCGGCCAGGCGCCGGGCCAACTCGGTGGTGAAGTAGATGTTGGCCAGCTTGGACTTGGAATACACCTGCATGCCGCCGTAACGACGGGCCGACTGTAGGTCGTCGAAGTCCAACCCCTTACGCGCCCCTTTGTGAGCAGTGGAGGCCACGTTCACGATGCGGGCCGGGGCACTGGCCTTGAGCCGGTCCAGCAGAAGCTCGGTGAGTAGGAACGGCCCCAGGTGGTTGACGGCGAAAGTGGACTCCAGGCCGTCGGGGCTGAGTCGACGGTCGGTGAGCACCACGCCGGCGTTGTTGACCAGGACGTCCAGTCGCTCGCAGCGGGCCAGGATCTCCTCTGCCCCCTTGCGCACCGAGGCCAGGTCGCCCAGGTCGAAGAGGACCAGCTCCACGGCGCCCGATCCCGAGCGCTGCCTGATGTCGGCCAGCGCCCGCTCGCCTCGAGCGTCGTCACGGGCCGTGATGAGGACCCGGGCACCGGCTTTGGCCAGAGCCACAGCCGTTTCGAGTCCGATGCCCGAGTTGGCCCCAGTCACCACCACCGTCTTGCCCTGCATATTCGCCACCTGGCCGTTCATGGGCGCAGAGCCTAAAGCCCGCCGGCGCCCGACGCCGTCACCGGCATTTCGCTTGGCCGTTCAGGTGCCCACAAATCGCTAGCGCCCCTAGGTCCCCGACAGCCGCCCCACCACGGGCGCTAGCGCCTCCCAGCAGTCGGCCTCCACCGAGAAGTACGAGATGCCGTACTCCTGACGACGCCACAGCAGCTCCTGTTCCATCTCCTCGAGGGTGCCGACCAGCGCCAGCGGAACGTGAGCGGCCTCCTCGGGCTCACAGCCGAAAGCCGGTGCCAGGGAATCAAGCAGAGAACGGCTGTTGTCGGTGATGACGGCAAAGCCGATGAGCGTGTTCAGCTCCAGGCGTTCGAAGCGGTCGCCGGCCGCCTCCTTTACCCAGGCGATCTTGCGCCTGGTGGACTCCGGGCTGGCGTTGGGGGCGGCTTCGGGGCCGCCGAGGCCGGCACGCAGGTCGACGTTGATGCTCACGATGTCCGCTTTGCGCGCCGCCAAGGTGAGGACCCGTCGCCCGCCGCCGCCGATTATGAGCGGCGGCCGGGGCCGCTGGACCGGACGGGGGAAGGGCGTGTGGTCGGTGACGTGGTAATGCGTGCCTTGGTAGGAGAATGGACCATCGGCCTCGAGCAGCCCGCAGACGATGTCTACGGCCTCGGTGAAGCGGTCGACGCGCACACCGGGCGTGTCGTAGGCGATGCCCGACTGGTCGTAGTCGCTGCGCATCCAGCCCGCCCCGAGGCCGAGTTCCAACCGGCCGTCCGACAGCAGGTCCAAGGTGGCCGCCTCCTTGGCCAGGATCAAAGGGTGGCGGTAGTCGTTGTCGAACACGAGCGAGCCGATGCGGAGGTGCTCGGTGGCCGCTGCCGCCGCCATCATGGCCGGCACCGGGGCCAACTGCTCGCCGAAATGGTCGGGCATGAGCAACGTGCTGTAGCCGAGGTCCTCGGCTTTGAGGGCCTGCTCGGCCCACGAGCGGGCATCGCCCGACGGGGGCCGCGACAGCTGTGCGGCGAAACGGAAGCGACGGTCGTGGGCCATGGAAGCGAAAGGTAGCGCGGCCTCGCTGTAACCAGAGTCTCCCTACGAGCAGCCGTCTCCCTACGACCAGAGCCTCCCTACGAGCAGCCGTCTCCCACCAGGTCGGAATCGGCGAGGACGCCCCCACCGGCCGAGTGCAGCGAGTACCCGGAACAGAAGTAGAACGACAGGTCAGCCCGGCGGTCGATCGTCACCGGTGCCCACACCCCGCCGCCCACCGGCGTCAGATACGTAAAGGGGGCAGTGGAGGTGAGCTCGGCATCGGCCGCCGGGTCATGGCCCAAGTACTTGGCCAACCAGGCCTGGATATAGAAGCTGGCCATGGCCTGGCCCCACTGCGACGCCGGCAGCACCGGTGGCTCGTCGGTGTAGTCGAGATGGGTGGACGCCCGCGGCACCACCACCATGGAGTCGACGTGGTGGGCCACCCAGGTGTTAAAGCCGGTCGCCTCTTCTCGGTTGGGGTCGGGCGCCTTCGACAGGTTGGGCACCGTCACCGATCCGCCGGGCGCCGCCGGGCACGGCTCGAAGGACGAGCAACTCGCCTCCCAGTACGGCTGGGGCTCGAAGCCGTACTCGGACTGGACCCCGAGGATGGGCACGGTGGGCACTACCGGGCCCGGCGCCCCGAGCAGCGCCTCGTCGTCGCTGATGGCGTTGGGGGTGGCGGTGATCTTGTCGAGGGCCACCGCCGTGGCTATCCGGGAGTCCACTCCCTGCAGGTACGACACCGCCACCGCCCCCGTCGAGTGCCCGATCAGGGCCAGCCTGGTGCTGCGCCCCGGTGTCACCGTGGCCGGGTCGGGACTGCGGTCGAACAGCGAGTAAAGCGGGTTGTAGGAATTGACCGGTGTGGTCCCCGCTGCCACGTTCGGATACGGGTGAAGCGGGGTGGACAAGAAGAACGAAATGGCGTCCTCGGCGTCGTAGTCGAAGCTCTGTTGCTGCTCGGACGGGAAGCCGGCGCACGGCGTGGCCTCTCCCGGGGACGTGGTCGTCGAACACCCGGGGAGCCCGGCCACCGGGCCCTGATGGGGCAATGTCTCGCTGCGACCTTGGCCCTGGACGTCGAAGGTCAGCACTAGGTAGCCGCGCTCGGCCAGGTCCTCGGCCAGCCAGGTGTAGAGGCCCGACGAGGCCTGGATAGACCCGGTCACGATGACCACGCCAGGCATGGTGGACGGGAGCAACTTCCCGCTGTAGGGGTCGTGGGCTCCCGATGATGGAGCGAAGAGGTCACCAACCAGTAGCGCTCCGCTGTGGCTGGCGGTGAACTGCACGGGCACCACTCGCCCGCGAGTCCCGGCCCACCCTTGGCGCAGCGGGTTCCCGGTGTTCCACCCCGGCACCAGGTTGCCCCCCGTCAGCGCCGGCCGGGTCGGCTCCGATGCCTGGGCCGACAACTGGTCTGCTTCGGTGGTGAGGAGGGCCGGGATCAAGGCCTGCCAGTACGTCGTGCTCGTGAATTCGCCACCGGGGCCGAGCTCACGACCGAAGGCGTTGACCATGTTCTGGGCGTCGCGAGCCATGTAGGCCGGGGTACCTGGCGCCGGCGAGCTGCTCGACGCCAGTCCCAGCGCGGGTACCGCTGTTGCGCCTGGAAACTGGCCTCCGAGGGACACCGGGCCGAACAGCGCTGTGACAAAGAGCGCCGTGCTCAGCACCGCCGTGCCGCGCAACGCTCTGCCCGCCACCAACCGGGCCGTAGCCCGCCCACCTTGCATGGCCGCCTCCGGCCACTGAGCTTAGGCGGTGGCGCCCCCGTCTCCCGGGGCCGGGGACTGGTGGCGGCGACGGGCGGCTACGAGCAGGGCCCAGCCGGCCAGTACCAGCAAGCCGCCCAGTCCCAGGATTTTCAGGAGCCCGGCCACGCCGGTGAAGGCCAAAGCGCCCCCGCTCGTGCTCTTGGACGCCGGCGTCGGGGCCGGCGGTGTAACCGTGCCTGGGACGTTGCCCGGGCTGTTGCCAGCGGAGGCCGCCGCCGGTGTGGCCAGCGCCACGTAGAACGTGCCCAGCCCACGGGACCCCGCCGGCACCACCACGGACTGGTGGGCGGCGCTCACGGAGGTGACGGTGGCCGGGCCGCCGCAAGCGACCATGTCGTATCCGGGTGGAGCCGAGGCCACCATGGTGTAGGTCCCGGCCGGGACGGCTGTGGGCAGGATCGGGTTGCCCTGGGCACTGATGTTCACCGGGCCGGTGGCCGACATAGTGCCGCCACTCACTTCCACCGTGGTGGCCGTGCCACCGCTGCAGTCGAAGACGTGGCCGGCCAGCGTCTGGGTATTCGCCGCTGGGTTCTGTGACACGTAGAAGATCCCCACGCCGCGCCCTGATGCCGGCACCGTGACAGCCTCCAGCGCAGTGGTGGCCGAGGTGACGACGGCCGTCGTCCCGCACACCACCATGGAGTAGCCCGCTGGGGCGGTAGCGTGCACGCTGTAGGCGCCGGCTGCCACCGAGGTAGGAGCGAGCGGGTTGGCCTGCGAGGGCACCGACGACGGGCCGGAAGCCGACACCGAGCCGCCCGGCACTTCGCTGTTGGTGGGTGCGCCGGTGGTGCAGTCGAAGATGTGGGCGGCCAGCGTCTGGGTGTCAGGCGCCGGAGTCGAGGCCACGTAGAAGATGCCCACCCCCGACCCACCCGACGGCACCGCCACCGGAGCCGAGGCCGAGGAGCCGGTGGACGTCACGGTGTCGGTCGTGCCGCAGGCGACCATCTGGTAGCCGGGGGGCGGAGTGGCCGTCATGGCGTACGTGCCGGCCGGCACCGAGGTTGAGGGCAGCGGGTTGGTCTGCACCGGCACCGACGACGGGCCGGACGCCGAGAGCTGACCGCCGTTCACTTCGTAGGTGGTGGCCACGCCGCTCGTGCAGTCGAAGATGTGGCCGGCGATGGTCTGGGACAGCGCCGGGATGGCGGCGACGTAGAAGACCCCCGTGGCGCTGCCGCCCGGTGGCACGGTCAAGGGCTCGGTGGCGGAGTTGACCGACGCCACCGTGGCCGGGCCGCCGCAGGCCACCATGTCGTAGCCCGACGGCGGCGTGGCCGTCATGACGAACGCACCGGCCGGCACAGAGGTGGCCGGCAACGGGTTGGCCTGCGACAGGCTGCCGGCGCCGGTGGCCGAAAGGTGACCGCCACTCACCTCAGCTGTGGTGGGAACCCCGCCGGCGCAGTTGTAGATATGACCGGCCAAGCTCTGGGCCAACGGCGGCTCGGTGGTCGTGGTGGTCGTGGTCGTGGTGGTCGTGGTGGTCGTGGTGGTCGTGGTGGTCGTGGTGGTCGTGGTGGTCGTGGTCGGGATGGCGCTCGCCACCACCGGGTCGGTCGAGCTCCAACTACCCGATGTCTCCTTGGGAGCGGTTTCGCGGTAGTGGAACTGGACCTTCAGGCCTATGCCCGCCGGGTTGGAGGCGAAGTTGCCCGAGAAGGCTGCCCCACCGGTGTGCGAGTTAACCCACAACGAGCCCCCGCCACAGGCGGCAGTGGCCGAGGCGATCGACTGGCTGGCCACCTGCCACACGGTGGGATCCTGCTGGCCTGAGTTCGAGGGCTGCCAGCCCGATCCCGACAGGGTGGCGTCGGGGAACGACAGCACGATGGCGCCGGTAGCCGGGCCGTTCTGGGCACAGGCGTAGGCGAGGACGACGCTGGCCGAGGTGACCGAAACCGAGGCCCCGGCGGAGTTGATGGTGACCTCGTA
>DATKSG010000055.1:0-5661 GCA_035531775.1 Acidimicrobiales bacterium
GTTGAGGCCATCGACGCTGAAGGTTGGCTGCACACGGGAGACATCGGTGTGCTCGATCAGGCCGGAAACTTGCGCATCACCGACCGCAAGAAGGACATGTTCATCGTCGGGGGGTTCAACGCCTATCCAGCCGAGATTGAGCTCACCTTGGTCCAACACCCTGCAGTGTCCCAAGCTGCCGTGATCGGGATGCCCGACGAGCGCCTCGGTGAGGTGGGGCATGCCTTCGTGGTGGCTGGGCCGGACACCGCCGACCTAGCCGCCCTGCCCCACCAACTGGTGCAATGGGCGACCGAGCGCATGGCCAACTACAAGGTTCCGCGCCAGGTCACCCTGGTCGACTCCCTACCGGTCAATGCCAGTGGCAAGGTGCTCAAGACCGTGTTGAGGGACCGGCTCCACCAACCCGCACAACGAGAGGGGACGTGATGCGAGGGATCGTCTACACCGGCGCCGAGGCCAACTTGACCGACAAGCTCGAAGTGGGGTCGCCGGGGCCCACCGAGGTGAAGGTCAAGATCGAAGCAGCCGGCGTCTGCCACTCGGATCTGTCGGTCATCGACGGGACCATTCCTTGGAAGGCGCCGTCGGTGCTCGGCCACGAAGGGGCCGGGATAGTGATTGAAGTGGGAAGCGCCGTTCGGTCGGTCAAGCCCGGCGACCACGTGGTCATCGCCACCCTGGCCAGTTGTGGGGCATGCCGGGCTTGTAGCACCGGCCATCCCACGTGGTGCGTGAAGACACTGGGGAACGTGTCCACGCCCTTCACCTATGACGGTGAACCGGCGTCGAATTTCGCCGCCGCTTCGGTCTTCGCCGAGTACACCGTGGTTCAGGAGGTCCAGGCCGTGGTCATCGCCGACGACGTGCCCTTCACCTCGGCCTGTCTGATCGCGTGTGGTGTGCTCACCGGCGTCGGCGCTGTGCTCAATCGGGCCAAGGTGGCTCCGGGAGATACCGCTGCTGTCTTCGGAGTCGGTGGGGTCGGGCTCAACGTCATCCAGGGACTGCGCCTGGCGGGGGCCAGTCGCATCGTGGCCGTCGACACGATGGCGAGCAAGGAGGCTCTGGCCGTCCAGTTCGGCGCCACCCACTTCGTCGATGCATCGGCAGCCGATGCGGTGGCCGAGATCAAGCGGATCGTGCCCCACGGGCCGCAGTCGGTGGCCGGCGCCCTCGGCCCCGGAGGGGTCACCTGGGCCTTCGACTGCGTGGGGCATCCGGCCGTGTTGCGCAACGCCCTGGACGTCCTCGATTGGGGCGGCACGGCAGTGGCCATCGGAATACCGCCCCGGGGGGCGGAGGTGGCCGTGGACGTGAACCAGCTGGCTTATGTCGACCGAGGGCTGTTGGGTTGCCGTTACGGATCGGCCCGGCCGCATCACGACATCCCCTTGATGGTGGAGCTCTACCGCCAGGGGCGGCTCATGCTGGACGAGCTGGTGACGACCACCGCCCCTCTCGAGGGTTTCCGGGGAATCGTGGACGACATGCATGCCGGCAAGCTGGCCCGCGGCGTCCTGCTGCTCTGAACCATCCCGAACGGGCCTAGAGGCGCTACTGCAGGTAGGGGCAGTGCCGGCATCCCCGGTCGCAACACGTCCCGCGCTCGAGCAGGAACTTGGCGCACAGCACGAACAAACCGGTGATCGGGTCGGTGTATCCGGCCAACCCGGCCTCCATGGCTTCGCCATGCGCGGCCAGTATCTCGGCCCGTGCCGGGTGATTCGGGGGCAGCCGGTCGGGATGCGGCTCGCCCAGGAGCCGATCCGATGGTGCCGTGGAGGCTTCCGTCACGGCACGTTGTGCGTAAAGGCGGCCAGGAGGAACAGAGCACCGAGCACGGTCCAGGCCACGCCCACCAGTAGGCGAGTGGAGCGCGACGGAGCCCGGTCGCCACCCCCGGTGCCGCTCACCGGCCGGGCGGGCCCGCTGGTGTTGCCGCCGACCAGGGCGTTGAGGCCGATGAACACGAACAGGGCACCGAGCAGTACGACGACCACGCCGAGCATCTCGACATTGTGACGTGTCGGGGTGGCGAAGGGAGGAGCCCTGTTACCATCGCCCCCGTTATGACGGTCCGTCAGATATCAGGACCCCATACGACCGTGGTGGATCTCCTGCGCACGGCGGCCGCCGTCAACGCCGAGGTGGAGGCCTATGTGGAGGTCGATGCGGCGGGGTCGCCCGGCGTCGTGGCGGCCGGGCCCGACGGCCGCCGCCGCCTCACCTTCGCCCAGTGGGATGCCGCCGCTGACGGGGTCGCCGCCCTCTTCGCCGATCACGGACTCGGGCCAGGGGACGTCCTGTGCCTGCTGTTGGCGTCCTCGATCGATTACGCCGTGTGCTACCAAGCTGCCCTCCGCCTGGGCGCGGTGACCTCGGGCGTGAACCCGCGCCTCGGCCCTAGTGAGCGCCTCTCGATCCTTGAGCGGGCCAGGCCGGTGCTGAGCGTGGTTGACGGGCATCTCGGCCCGGGCCCCGCCGACGGCCCCGGGTCGCCTCTTCGGAGCGGGCACAAGGGCCATGTGCTCGAGCGCAGCGCCCTTTGGGAGGCGGCCGGCCGAGCGGCACCGAGGCTCCTGCCGTTGGATCCGAAGGCGCCGGTGGCCATCGTCTGGACGAGCGGGTCCACCGGGGTGCCCAAGGGGGCGGTGTTCGATCACGACAACCTGGCCGCCGTGGCCGCCGGCACCGACGTCCTGTCACAACCCGGTGACCGGCGCCTGTCGCCACTGCCCTTCGCCCACGTGGGTTACATGACCCGCCCTTGGGACGAGATCGCCCATGGGGTGACGACCGTGATCACGCCACAGCCCTGGTCAGCCTCTGGCGCCATCGCCCTCATGGCCCAGGAGCACGTGACCGTGGGGCAGGGTGTCCCCACGCAGTGGGCCCTGATGCTGGCCCACCCCGATCTCGAGGGAGCCGACCTTTCGGGGCTCCGCATCGTGGGCACCGGGGCGGCACCAGCAGCCCCGGATCTGGTTGGCGCCATGCGCAGGCGTTTCGGGTGCCCGGTAGTGGTCCGCTACACGTCCACCGAAGCCGCCCTCGGCACTGGCACCGAGCCCGCCGACTCGGACCAGGTCGTGGCCACCACGGTGGGGCGGCCCGTGCCCGGAGTCGAGCTCCGGGTGGAAGCACCTGATGGCTCCCCGCTGCCCAGTGGCTCGGTCGGTCACGTCCGGCTCCGGTCGCGAGCCGTGATGCGCGGGTATCTGGCTTCCAACGACGATGGGGTGGGCATCGACCCGAAGGCCACCGCCGAGGTGCTCGACCCCGAAGGATGGCTCGACACCGGCGACCTGGGCTGGCTGGGGGCCGACGGGAATCTCCGTCTGGCCGGGCGCGTGGCCGAGATGTACATCCGCGGCGGCTACAACGTCTACCCGGTGGAGGTGGAGCGGGTGTTGCGCCAACATTCCGGCATCACCGATGCGGCCGTCATCGGAGTGGACGACCCTGTGCTCGGGCAGGTTGGCATGGCCTTTGTCGTCCCAGGGCCACCCGGGCCCGGCGCTCCCAGCCTTGACGACGTGCGCCGGTGGTGTGCAGAGCATCTCGCCGACTACAAGGCCCCCGACCGCCTGAGGCTGGTCAGCGCACTTCCTCTGACGGCGATGGGCAAGGTCGACAAACAGGCGCTACGCCAGTCGGCAGCGCACTCCCAGTGATCAGGAGAGATACCACATGACCGGAGCACCAACCCCAGAGCCAGCGGACGGGCGTCCGAAGCGCCAGCACTGCATCGAGGCCGGGGCCGAGCCGATCAAGTTGGGCTCGATGCTCGTCACCCTTGTGGAGCCCCACCGAGGCCACGAGGTTGCCTACAACCGGTGGTACGAACGAGACCACTTCTACGCCGGGTGCATGATCGGCCCCTACCAGTTCGCCGGCAAGCGTTTCGTGGCCACCGCCGACCTCAAAGCCCTACGGGATCCCGACCCCTCGAACATCACCGGCGAGCCCGGGCGCGGTACCTACCTAGGCGTCTACTGGGTGCTCGACGGGTACCACGACGTGTGGAACCGATGGGCCGTCGACCAGGTGAGGGAGTTGCACAAAGCCGGCCGTATGTTCGCCGAGCGCGATCACGTGCACACCCTCCTCTACCGCTACGCCTGGGAGCACCAGCGCGACGAGGGGGGCCTGCCGTCGGAACTGGCCCTCGACTACCCGTCGGGCGGCTTGGTGGCCGTGTTCGTCGATAGAAACCCGGAGGTTGGGGCCGCCGACTTCGCCCGCTGGCACACCGACGAGCTATTCCCCTGGCTTCTACCCGGCACCGCAGTCCGCCTGGTGGTGACGGCCGACCCGCTGCCACTTCTGATCGACGCACCGGGAGACGTCCCCAGGGCCGAGGCCGACGACAACCGCCACCTGATGTTGTGGTTCCTGGACGATCATCCCTCGTCATCGTGGGGCGGCGTCATACGGGCCTATCGAGAAGCGGCCGAGGGGGCCGGGCACAACATCGTGGCCGCACTACCGTTCGTCCCGACCGTGCCCGGGACCGATACCTACACCGACATGCTGTGGCCCGATCCGCAGTCGCCAGAGCAAAGGAGTTCGACGTGACATCGACGACACCTGCTGATGATCAGGGCGAGAGCGAATCCGCCACCTCCCCATCGTCCGGCGCCATGGGGGGGATCCCGGCGCGCCGCTTCGAGGGGAAGACAGCCATCGTCACAGGCGCCGGGTCCGGTATCGGCCGGGCCACTGCCATCAGGCTGGCCGTCGAAGGGGCGGCGGTCGCCTGCCTCGATGTCGTGGCCGCCGGCGTCGACGAGACAGTGGAGGCACTCGGCGTCCTCGGGGGCAGGGCCGTGGCCTTCCGGTGTGATGTCACCAGCGAGGCCGACGTGCAGCAAACGGTGGACGCCGTGGCCTCCACGCTCGGGCGGCCAGGAGTGCTGTGCAATGTGGCGGGCACCGGCGCGTTCGCCCACACCGTGGACATGCCCTTGTCGGCCTGGGACAAGATTCTCGCCGTCAATCTGACCGGCACGTTCCTCATGACCAAGACGGTTTTGCCCCACCTGCTGCACCCGAAGGGTGGGAGCATCGTGAACGTGGCCTCGACGTCGGGTTTGATCGGGTCGGCTTATTCGGCCGCCTACTGCGCTTCCAAGGGAGGCGTGGTCATGCTCACCAAGGCCTTGGCCGTGGAGTTCGCCGGCCGGGGCGTCCGAGTGAATGCCGTAGCCCCCGGTGGGGTGGACACCCCGCTGATCGCCAACTTCTCATTGCCCGAGGGAGCAGATCCCAAGCACCTGTCTCGTATCGTGAGTCGGATGGGGTTCTCCACTCCGGAACAGATCGCCGCCGCCATCGCCTTCCTGGCATCGGACGAGTCGGCGTACACGACGGGTTCGGTTCTCGCCGTCGACGGCGGCATCACTGCCTGATCCCGACACCGCTCGAGGTCATTGCCGGGCCAGGGCAAACTGTGTGTCGCCTTCGGGGTCGCTGAAGGGCGGTCCGTCCACTTCGACGACGACACGATGGAGTCTGCCGGTGAATCGAAATGGGGCCCGGTGGGCCCGGTTGACCGGGAGCCCGTCGCTATAGCCGCACGTGAGCCCGGCGCCGGTCAACGAGAAGCGCATGGGCGTCATCCGCGGGATCTCGGCCTCACCTACGAGCGTTCCGTCG
>DATKSG010000056.1:0-2752 GCA_035531775.1 Acidimicrobiales bacterium
AAGGCCCCGGCGGGTTGGTGTTCCACCGCAACGAAAAGCGGTTCGACCGAGACATGTTCGGCCGGAGCGTGTGGGAACCGGCCCGAGCCAAGCTGTTCCCCCGCCGGGAGGGTCTGGCCGCCGACGATCCGCGTCAGCCAAAGCTCTCCCGGCTGCGCCGCCACGACCTGCGTCACGCCGCGTGCTCGTGGTGGCTTCGAGAGGGCGTCGATGTGGTCGTCTGCCAGCGATGGTCCGGTCACCGCACGTTGTCGGTGTTCCTCGACATCTATCAGGGTGTCGCTCCGGGGCGGGAGGACGAGGGTGTCCAGCGCCTCGTGGACAGCCTGGCCAAGGTTGCGTGAAGGGAGTCAGCCGCCCTCTCTGTCCACAATGAGTGAGACACCTTCAGCATCCCTGTACTGAGCAGGAGGGCGTTGGAGGATTTCTCATGGGTAAAGCACGAGCAGCGATCTACAAGGCCGATAATTGGCATGTGGACGACGGCGTGGCGAGCGATGGTAGCGGGCGACCGCTGCGCAGCGCGGTGCGGCGGTCGTTCTCGCCCGAGTACAAGTTGGCCATCTTGGCCGAGTACGACGGGTGCTCTGAGACCGGTGAACGGGGCGCCTTGCTGCGCCGTGAAGGGCTCTACTCGAGCATCATCACCGACTGGCGCCGCCAGCACCGACAAGGCCTCTTGAAGTCCAACCTCGGGCGTAGTGACGGTGGCCGTGGCGGTCCCTCACTCTCAGAGGTGGCCAAGCTACGGACCGAGAACGAGCGGTTGCGCTCCAAGCTGGCCCAGGCCGAGGCGGTCATCAACGTCCAGGGAAAAGTGCACGCGCTCTTGGAAGAGATCTCCAAGAGCGCGGCTTCCGACGAGTAGTCGACGCCGTGCTCGATGCCGGCGTGGACGAGCTGACGCCAGTGGTCGGACGCACGCGAGCGTGTGCAGCGCTGGGGCGATCCCGGGCCACCCACTACCGGGCCAAGAAGCTGCCCCTCTATGGACCGCCCGCCCCCCGCCATTCGCATCGCGCCCTGGCGCCCGCTGAAGCCGACGCGGTGGTCGAGGCCCTCAACGAGGAGTGCTTCTGCGACAAGGCGCCAGCCCAGGTCTGGGCCACGCTCCTCGACGAGGGGACCTACCTGGCCTCGATCTCGACCATGTACCGCCTGCTGCGTGAGCGGGCCCAGGTGCGCGAGCGCCGGGCCCAGGCTCGCCGGCCGGCTTCTGTCAAGCCCGAGCTCGTGGCCAGCGGCCCCAACGAGGTCTGGAGCTGGGACATCACCAAGCTGGCCGGTCCCTACAAGTGGACCTGGTTCCAGCTCTACACCATCATCGACATCTACAGCCGCTACGTCGTGGGGTGGCTGGTGGCACCCAAGGAGTCGGCCACCTTGGCCGAGCAGTTGATCGCCGACGCCATCTACCGACACGGTGTCGCCGAGGGCCAGCTCACGCTCCACGCGGATCGGGGCAGTTCCATGACGTCGCGCACCGTCAGCCAGCTCTTGGCCGACCTGGGCGTCCTCCAGAGCCACTCGCGCCCGCACCAATCCAACGACAACCCCTATTCGGAGTCACAGTTCAAGACGCTCAAGTACTTCCCCACCTTCCCCAAGCGCTTCGCCAACATCGCGGCGGCCCGGACTTTCTGCGACGGCTTCTTCGAGCACTACAACAACGAGCACCGGCACTCGGGCATCGGACTGCACACTCCGGCCGACGTCCACTTCGGCCTGGCCGAGGTCGTCCGGGAGAAGCGCCAGGGCGTGCTCGACGCCGTCTACGCCGCCATGCCCGAGCGGTTCCGGACCCCGCCCCAAGCGCCCCGGATCCCTGAGGCATTCTGGATCAACCGACCCGAGGAGGAGCTCCTGGCGCCAGCGATCTGAGCCACCGGTGTCTCACTCGGGTTGACAGGTTCCGCCGCTCGCCCCGGTGTCACGACCTACCCGTACAGTGCGCACGGAAACGAGGACACGATGACCATTCGCCCCACCGACTACCGCACCATGCGCTGGCAGGCCGCATCGCGTGACCGGGCCTATGCCGACGCCTACCGGGCCGGCCATGCCGACGGCAAGAGGGATCGCCGTCGCCTCGTGGTGGTGGGGGTCGTCCTCGGCGCCCTGGTGGTGCTCCGCCACCGCCTGCACCCCGGGGTCCTGGTCCTCGTGACCGTGGCGCTGGCGGTGAGCCTCTGGCCCATCGTGGCCGTGGCCCTGGCGGTCGAGACGATCGTCCGCCAGCACCGACGATGGGGGACATGGCCCCGCACGAGCGCCCTGATGGCGACGTGGGCGGACGTGGGCGGGCTCGTGTACCTGACCGCCACCATGGGCAATCCGTGGCCCCTGGTGGCCGTGCCTGTGGCCCTGGTCGCATGGGCGGCGGAGCACACGTGGCGGGTGCACCGTCCCATGCGTAGTCCCCGGCGCCCGCCGGTGCACCAGGACCCGGCCCTGTACGACCTTGTTCCGGGTCGGACAGCTTGCGCACTTCCCGCCCCCCGTCGAGCCCTACCGGGTCACCTTCACCAGCAAGGTGCCGTCGCCGTCGAGGTCACCGACGAGCTGCCGATGTTGGCATTGACCTTGACCAGGAAGCGCCGGCCGATGACCATGGGCTCGCTCTCCGGGTGGTTCACATTGGACGGGAGGATGGCCCGGCCGGTGGCCCGCTCCTCCCGGACCACTTCGGGGTCGACCTACTCGCGGACGGCGGCGAACTCCACTCGGGGGTGACGATGCCCTCGCGTGCATA
>DATKSG010000057.1:0-2181 GCA_035531775.1 Acidimicrobiales bacterium
TGCAGGGGAACGAGCAACGACTCCAGGCCGTGGTCGAGTCGTCCCCGGTCGCCATCGCCGAGCTCGACCTGCACGGCACGGCCCGGTGGTGGAACCGCGCCGCGGGGTCCCTGCTGGGGTGGGACGGTGCGGTCCCCGGGCCCCGGCGCATACCCGCCTCCGACGAGGAGGCCGCGTCGGCACTGCGCCTGTTGTGGGACCGCACCCGGCGCGGCGAGGCGACGGTCGGCGTGCAGGTGTCGACCACTCAAGACGACGAGATTCGCGAGCTGTCGGTGTCAACGGCGCCGCTCGTCGACCACGAGGGACTGGTCACCGGCATCCTCACCGTGGCCGAGGACATCACCGAGCGCCAGCGCATGCTCGAGCAGTTCCAGCAGGCCGAGCGCTTGAGTGCTATGGCCCGCCTGGCCGGTGGGGTGGCGCACGACTTCAACAATCTGCTCACCGTGATCCTGGGGTGCAGCGAGATCCTGTTGCGCCGTGTGGACGCGTCGGACCCGCTCGTCACCGAGGTGGAGGCGATCCAGCGCGCCGGGCAGCGCGCCGCGGCGCTGACGAGCCAGCTGCTCGCCATCGGGCACCGCCAGGTGGGCCAGTCCACCGTCATCGACCCCGACGCCGTGGTGAACGGCATGGAGCCGATGCTGGTGCGCGTCATGGGTGAGGACGTCCAGGTGGAAGTGGTCCCCGCCGAGCCCCGTGGGCACATCCTGGTGGACTCGGCCGAGCTCGAGCGCGCCGTGTTGAACCTCGCCATCAACGCCCGCGACGCCATGCCCAAGGGTGGGCGCTTCGTGATCCGCACGAGCGTGGTCGGTGAGCCGGACTCCCCGCAGCACATCGTGGCGCTGGCCGCGGCGGACACCGGCATGGGCATGGACCCCGAGACGGCCGAGCACTGCTTCGAGCCCTTCTACACGACAAAGGGACTGGCCAAGGGGACCGGGCTCGGCCTCGCCGCCGTGCACGGCATGGTCACCCAGGCCGGTGGCCAGGTGAGCGTGGACACCGCGCCGGGCCGGGGCACGACCATCACGATGTGGTTCCCGGCCGTCGCCGCCGACGAGCACGCCGCCGCCGATCTCGATGTCGAGGACGACGCCGGCGTGGGGGACGAGCTGGTGCTGGTGGTGGAGGACGAGGACGAGCTACGCCGGTTGGCGGTGCGCGAGCTCGAGGAGCGGGGCTACCTGGTGCTGGCCGCCGCCAACGGCATGGAGGCGAGTCAGGTCGCCCGGTCCCTCGAACGCCCCCTCGACATCCTCGTCACCGACGTGGTGATGCCCGAGATGAGCGGTGTGGAGCTCGCCGACAACCTCGTTGCCCTGTGGCCCACGCTGACGGTGCTGTTCATGTCCGGGCACCTCGACGAAGCCGCCGTGGCGCGCCACCCACTCGAGGCGGACGCCGATCTGCTGGCCAAACCCTTCACCCCGGACCAGCTGGGCCGACGGGTGCGCCAGGCGCTCGACCGCAACGCCGCGGTCCGTAAGGCCGGCACGGTGCCCGAGCACCTCCGGGCCCGGGCCACCGGTACCTGACCAATTCAGGGCTCGAAGCGATATCCCACGCCGCGCACGGTGCGCACCCAACGGGGGGTGTCGGGGTCGGCCTCGATCTTGCGGCGGATCCGGCGGATGTGCTCGGTCACGGTGCCCGCGTCCTGCCACTCCGAGGACGAGTCCCACACCTGGGTGAGCAACTGCTCGCGGGTGAAGACCTGCCGGGGAGACCCGGCCAGAAAGGCCAGCAGGGCGAATTCCTTGGCGGTGGTCTCCACCAGGTTGCCTCCCACCTTGATCTCGCGGGCCAGGGTGTCGATCGACAGGTCGCCGAACTCCATGGGCCCGGTCACCGGGGTGGCCCTGGTGGAGCTGCGCCGCAGGACGGTCCCGACCCGGGCCGCCAGCTCGGCGCCCGAGAAGGGCTTGACCACGTAGTCGTCCGCCCCCAGCTTGAGGCCGAGGACCCGGTCGGTCTCGTGGCCCTTGGCGGTCACCAGGATGACCGGCACCTCGCTGGTGCGGCGGATGGCGGCCAGGATGTCAAAGCCGTTCTCGGTGGTGAGCATGACGTCGAGCATCACCAGGTCAGGGGCACTTTTCGTCAGGGCCTCGAGAGCTTCGGCGCCGGTGGTGGCCTCGGTCACCTTGTAGCCCTCGACCTCGAGCAGCCGCA
>DATKSG010000058.1:0-28246 GCA_035531775.1 Acidimicrobiales bacterium
CTCTACGGGCGGTAAGTTGCAGGCATGGTCGAAGTCCGGCTGAGTGCCGTGCGGGTGGACCTCCAGTCGAACACCCCAGTGCTGCTGCTCACCGAGACCGGGGGCCTCGGCCGGACCCTGCCGATCTTCATCGGGGCGCCCGAAGCCACCGCCATCGCCTTCGCCCTCCAAGGGGTGTCCACGGCCCGGCCCATGACCCACGACCTGCTGCGCGACATCGTGGCGGCCCTGGGAGCCGACCTCGAGCGCGTGGTCATCACCGAACTGCGGGCGGCCACGTACTACGCCGAGCTGCACCTCAAGCGCGGTGAGGACACCATGACGGTGTCGGCTCGGCCGTCGGACTCGGTGGCGCTGGCCGTGCGCACCTCGAGCTCGCTGTTCGTGTCCGACGAGCTCATGGACGCCGAAGGCATCCTGCTGCCGGCCGACGAGGACGACGAGAACGGCGAGTCGGGCAATCCCGACGAACTGGTGGGGGAGTTCCGCCAGTTCCTCGATACCATCCGCCCCGAGGACTTCAGCTCGTGACGGCCCGGCCCGGTCCACGCCCCCGGCGCGGAGCGGGGCTGCTGGTGGCCCTGGCGGTGGTCGGCCTGGGCGCAGCGGCCTGCACCACCCACCACAGCGCCGCCACCGGATCGACCTCCACGTCGGAGTCATCGACAACGACGTCCACCACCAACGGCATGGCCCACTGCATCTCCTCCGATCTCACCGGATCGGTGGCCGGCACCCAGGGGGCGGCCGGCACCCAGGAAGTGACCTACGAGCTGCGCAACGCGTCAGCGGCGCCGTGCGCCCTGCTCGGATACCCCGGAGCCCAGCTCAACGACTCGAGCGGCGCCGCCCTCCCCACCGAGGTGGTGCGCGGCGGCAGCTACTCCTTCACCAACTTCGCCCCGACTGCCATCACCATCGCCCCGGGCGCCTCGGCTTACTTCAACATGGGCTACTCCGACGTGCCGAGCGGGTCCGGCGCCTGCCCGACGGCGCAGAGTCTGTGGATCACCCCTCCTGACGACGTGGACCATCTGGTGGTGAGCGAGCAGCTCCAGGTGTGTGGCGGCGGCAAGCTCACCGTGTCCCCGGTCTTCGCCGCCGGCTCGACGGCCAGCCAGACCACCGCCCCGCCGCACACCTAGAGAGCGGGCCCGTGGTCGAGGCGGACGAGAATGCGACCACGCACCCCGCCGTGCAGGATGCGGTCGAGGGCGTTCGCCACGGCGTCAAGGCCGATCTCGCTGTCGACCAGGGCTTCGAAGTCCGGTGGCCGGAGGTCTCCGGCCAGGCGCTGCCACACCTGGCGCCGCAGCCCGGGGCCGGTGGATACCGAGTCCACCCCGAGCAGGGCCACCTGGCGGGTGATGAAGGGAAAGACAGTGGTCTCGAGGGCAGATCCTCCGGTCAGGCCACTGGCTGCCACCGCCGCCCCGTAGCGCAAGGTGCGCAGCACGCGGGCCAGGGTGTCCCCGCCCACGCAGTCCACCGCTGCGGCCCAGAGCTCGGAGCCGAGAACGCGACCGGGCGCCTCGTCGAGCTCCTGGCGCCCGATGACCCGGGCGGCGCCGAGCGAGGCCAGCCACGGGTGCTCGTCGTCCTTGCCGGTACTGGCCACCACCTCGTAGCCCCGGGTCGCCAGCAGGGCCACCGACACCGAGCCCACCCCGCCCGAGGCCCCGGTCACGAGCACCGGCCCGTCGCCGGGACGGAGTCGGTGGCGCTCGAGCTCGTCGATGGACAGGGCGGCGGTGAAGCCGGCCGTGCCGACGATCATGGCCTGGCGGGCACTCAGCCCGGCCGGCAGGGGCACGACGTCTTCGGCGCGCAGGCGGGCATAGCCGGCGAAGCCGCCATGGCGCCCCACGCCGATGTCACCACCGTGGGCCAGCACGGCTGTGCCGGCCGTCAGGGCGCTGTGGCCGGGGCCGACCACGACGCCGGCCAGGTCGACGCCGGGGACGAGGGGCGAGACCCGCGCCACCCGGTGGCCGGGAGCGCTGGCCATGGCGTCTTTGTAGTTGACGCACGACCACTGCACGGCCACCAGCACTTCGCCGTCGGGGAGGTCGTCCACCTGCATCTTCTCGATGGCGCGCTCGACATCGTCGCCGTGGCGGCGCACCACGAAGGCATCGAAGCTCTCGTCCACGGCCCTCACCCTACGGTCCACGGGAAGGCATCGAGCGGCAAAGCTCCGACCACGACCTAGCATGGCCCCATGACCAGCGGCCTCCGGGCAGGCGCGGTCCGCGTCGTCTCGTCATGGGGGCCCGAGGAGCGCGACGCCGTGCTGTACTCCGGCTCGGCATTGTTCGCCATCTCCACCGCCCAGGTCTCCTCCATCACCTTGTACCAACAGTGGGGGAAGCTGGCCACCGGCCCGTACGTGGTCGGGGCCATGCTCTCGGCCTTGGCCGCCCGGCGCCTACGACGGCGCCCCGCCCCGCTGGCTGATCCCGGGACCCCGTCGTGGCACTGGACCACGCCGCGCACCGTCATCTTCCTGCTGGTGCTGTTGGGCGCCACGCTGATGCCGCTGTCGCTCGAAGTGCTGTGGCGCACCGACGCCGGTGGCACGTCGCACGTCCAGCCCGAGGTGGTGGTGGTCGAGCACTCGGGCGCCCGGGTGCTGCACGGCCAGGACCCGTACCAAGTGGTGGACGGGGGCCGCACCAAGGTCACCGCCCCGGCCGGGCAAGCCGCCTACGTCGTGTACAACCCCTATTTGCCACTCATGTCGGTGTTCGGCATCGCCCATGGCACCAAGGCTCCGGCTCGGCTCACCGACGCCCGGGTCATCTTCTCGCTCATGACCATCGTGGTGGTGGTGGTGGCACTGGCCATGTGCCGCGGCCCGACAGGACCCCGGGTGCTGGCGCTGCAGAGCATGACGGTGTTGCCTACGGCGGCGTTGCCGCTCGCCACCGGGGGCGACGACCTGCCGGTGGCCGCCTTGATGTTGCTGGCGCTGGTGCTACTACAACGACGGAGGCCACTGGCCTCGGGCATCACCCTGGGCATCGCCGCCTCGATGAAGATCACGGCCTGGCCGCTCGCCGCCATCGGCCTGCTGGCAGCGCGCCAGCGCGACGGGCGACAGGGCCGTCGCCCGGTGCTGCTCATGGCGGCGGGCATGGCCGGGGTCATGCTGCCCGCCATCTTGCCCACGGCCCTGTCGAACGTCGCCGCCTTCGTGGACAACGTGGTGCGCTTCCCACTCGGTCTGGCCGGCATCAGCTCGCCGGCGGCGAGCCCCTTGCTCGGCCACGCCGTGGTGTCGGCCTTTCCCGCCGTCCACCGAATCTTCCCGGTGGCGGTGGCCGGCATCGGGGGAGCGCTGTTGCTCTACGTGCTCGTGCGCCGCACACCACGCACGCCGGCGGCGGTGGCGCAGCTGCTCGGCTGGGCCATGACGGTGGCCATCTTGATGGCTCCGGCCACCCGCATCGGCTACTTCCTCTACCCGGTGGACTTTTTCGTATGGGCTTGGCTGCTGCGCAACGAGGGGGCAGCCGAGGACCGGGCCGGTGCCGAGCACCGGCCCGGCCTCACCGACAACGTCGAGCTTCAGGACTGGTCGGATGCAGCGAAGAGCCGCAGCGACATCGGGGTGACGCCGGCGGCCGGCACGGCCATGCCCGGCACCGACGAGTGGAACACGCTCGGCGAAACGGTGACGCCCAGCTCCCATTCGTAGCCGTCACCGCTCGGGTGCTGGGCGATGAAGCGGTAGCCGCCCCCAGACACCGCCTCGGCGCTCAGCACGTGCCAGGCGCCGGCGGCCAACTCGGTGCGAAGGAAGGTGATCACCGACTGAGCCGAGGCCGGGACTTCGAAGCCAAGCTGGGCGTCGTAGAGCCCGACGGCACGGTCGATGGCCGACCCGGGGACCACCTGGGCGCTCGAGGGCACCACCACCGCTGACACGATGTCGGTGGGGGGCTGGCCGGAGGTGACGATGGGAGCCAGTGCCCGCTTGCCCGGCTCGGGTACCAAGCCGCCGGTGCCGGGCACGGCGGCGGCGGCCGGGGAGCGGGCCACGCTCGGGCCGTGGCTGCTCGTGATGGCGTCGGCAATGGCGCCGGCCAGGAAGACCACCAGGATGATCCCGAAGACGACGGCGGCGGGCCGGGCACTAGGCCCCGGAGGGCGCCTCGTGCCGCTGCCCACGGTGGCGTGCCCGTTGGTTGCAGCAGCCGAGGCTTCGGCGGCGGCGGGATGGGAGGGAGGTGCCATGGCGACCCGGAGGCCGGGCAGCGGCGAGTTTAGTGCCGCCCGCAATGCCTCTCGTGGTCGCCCCAGCCGAAGTGGTCGAGCGGTCCGCGCCCGGCCCCTAGGTGCCAGTCCGCCGCCTGGCGCAGGGCGCCGGCCACGTAGCGCTTGGCCTCGGCCACGGCGGCCACGGGCTCGCGCCCGTGGGCCAGCAAGGCGGCGATGGTGGCCGACAACGTGCAGCCCGTCCCGTGGTCAGCCGTGGTCGGCCAGCGCGGCGCGTCGAGGACCGTGAGCTCCCCCCGGCACAGCACCACGTCGGGCGAGGCGTCGTGGCCCAGATGGCCGCCCTTCACCACCACCACCGGGGGCCCCATGTCGGCCAGGCGCCGCGCCGCCGCGATCATCGAGTCGACGTCGCCCACCGTCGCTCCCGTGAGCAAGGCCGCCTCACGCAGATTTGGAGTCACCACCAAGGCATGGGGCAGCAGCGCGTCGCGGTAGGCGTCGAGCGCCCCGTCGTCGAGCAGCGCCATGCCCGTGGAGGAGGCCAGCACCGGGTCCACCACCAGGTTGGGCAACCGGCCGGCCGCCGCCCACCGGGCCACTGTGCACACGATGTCCGACGAGGCCAGCATGCCTGTTTTGGTGGCCACCACCGGGAAGTCGCCGAGCACCGCTTCGAGCTGCAGCTCGACGAACTGCGGGGTCATGGGCACCACGCCGAGGACGCCCACGGTGTTCTGGGCCGTGACGGCGCTCACCACGCAGGTGCCGAAGACACGGTGGGCGGCGAAGGCTTTCAAATCAGCCTGGAGCCCGGCACCCGCACCGGAGTCGGACCCCGCCACCGTCAGAGCCACCGGAGGATGCACGGTTGCAGCGTAACCACCGGCGGTGCTCTCGCTGACCTGGGCTGAAGACGCCGTCGCCTGGTCCCCGGCGCTGCCCGCAGGTCAGTCGGGGTCGGCCAGCGAGGCCAGCCCTTCGGCTGGGCTCGAGGCCACGGCGTGCCAGCGGCGGGGGATGCGCCCGGCTCCGGCGGCCAGGGCGCCGGCCTCCACGGCCAGTCGGAAGGCGGCCGCCATGTCGGCAGGGCGCCGCGCCCGGGTGATGGCCGACGCCACCAGCACGCCGTCGCACCCCAGTTCCAGGGCCAGCGTTGCTTCCGAGGGAGTGCCGAGGCCGGCGTCGAGGATCACCGGCACCGAGGCCGACTCGCAGATGAGGGCGATGTTGTGGGGGTTGCGGATGCCGAGGCCGCTGCCGATGGGGGCGCCCAGCGGCATCACCGCCGCGCACCCCGCCTGCTCCAGGCGCCGGGCCACCACCGGGTCGTCGCTCGTGTAGGGCAGCACCACGAACCCCTCGTCGCACAGGGTCTCGGCCGCATCGAGCAGCTCGGCCACGTCGGGCAGCAAAGTGCGCTCGTCCCCGATGACCTCGAGCTTGACCCAGTCGGTGTCGAAGGCTTCTCGAGCCAGCTTGGCCGTGAGGACCGCTTCGGCCGCCGTGTGGCACCCGGCCGTGTTGGGCAGCACCTCGACGTCACGGGCCCGCAGCACGTCGAGGATTGACCCGGTCGCCGCTGGGTCGACACGGCGCAGGGCCACGGTGGCCATGGTCGAGCCCGAAGCCTCGAGCACGGCGTCGAGGACGTCGAGCCCGGCGATGCCGCCGGTGCCGAGCAGCAGGCGCGAGGCGAGAGGCCGGCCGGCCACCGCCATACCCGGGGCTTCAGCCACCGGCCGCCGCCGTCAGGATCTCCAGGTGGTCGCCGGCCGCCACCTCGGTGCCCGTCCAGGCACTGTGCACCACCACCTCGCCGTTACGGGCCACGGCGATGCCGTCGGGGCAGTCGCGCCAACGCCGCACCACGTCGGCCACGGTGGAGCCCGCCGGCACCAGCTGCGCGTGGCCGTTAACCATCACCTCCAGCATGGCACCCCACAGCCGCACGCCACGCCGGCGCTCAGCACGCCACGCCGGCGCTCAGCACGCCACGCCGGTGAAACGGTCGGGCCCGAAGGTCGCTATCTCCGGCGGGCCCTCGGCCCCGCCCACCACGGCGGCCACCGCCTCGGCCGTGATGGGGGCGAGCAGGATGCCGTTGCGGTAGTGGCCCCCGGCCACCACCAGACCGGGCACCGGGCCACAGGCCCCAACCACCGGACCGTTGTCGGCGGAGCACGGGCGAAGGCGGGCCGTGGCCTCGCCGAGCCCCATCTCCGACACCCCCGGCACCAGGCGCCGGGCATCGCGCAGCAGCTCGTAGACGGCGCCGGCCGTCACCTCGGTGTCGAAGCCGAGCTCCTCCACCGTGGCTCCCACCACCAGCGACCCGTCCCGGCGCGGCACGAGATAGACCGACGAGCCTTCCACCATGCCTCGCACCGAGCAGCCCATCCCCGGCGCTCGCGGCGAGGGCGACAGCCGCAGGATCTGGCCCTTCACCGGGCGCAGCGACGGCACGGCTCCGGTAGGCAGGCCGCCCATCTGGGCCATGGTGCTCCCGGTGGCGAGCACCACGGTGGCGGCGGCCACGGCCTCACCGTTGTCGAGAACCACACCGGCCACCACCCCACCTGACAGTTCCACGGCGTCCACCGCCTGCCGGCGCAGCTCCACCCCGGCGCCAGCCACCGCATCGACCAAGGCGTCGAGCAGCAGGCGGTTGTCCACCTGGTGGTCGCCCGGCGCCCACAATCCGGCGCCCACCCCAGGGGCGAGGGCGGGAACCATCTCCCGGGCCTGGCGGCCGCGCAGCCACGACACGTCGAGGCCCAGCTCCCCCTGGTAGCGAAACAGCTCCTCGGCCCAGGCCCGGTCCCCGGCGTCGAGCGTCACCAGAAGGGTGCCGCACCGGTGGTAGCCGATGCTGCGGCCGGCCGCCTCGGCCAGCTCCGCCGCGAAGCGCTCCCAGCGCGCCGCCCCGGCCAGGTTGAGCGCCAGCAGCGCCTCTTCGCCGTAGTGCGCCTCGGTCACCGGGGCCAACATCCCGGCTGCCGCCCACGAAGCGCCGCCGCCGGGGTCGGGATCGACCAGGGCCACCGCCATGCCGGCCTGGGCCAGGCGCCAGGCGCTGGCCAGCCCGATTACGCCGGCCCCGACCACGACGACATCGACGCTCCGGCCTGTCCGACCTGGGAGGCTCACGCGCCGGCGGAAGCCACGAGCCGTTGCACATCGGCATCCTAGAAGCGTTGTATCCTGGTCGGGCTGCAGCTGGGCCAGCGTCGTCCCGGGCGGCTCCGCACGACTGCTGTCGCGCGCCACCGACCCACGGAGCATCCTTAAGTGACGATAACCAGCGCCACCCCTTCGGCCGCCGGCCGGAGCCCCGGCCTCTACGACCCCGCCTTCGAGCACGACGCCTGCGGTATCGCGCTCGTGGCCGACCTCCATGGACGGCGGAGCCACGCCATGGTGGACCGGGGCCTCACCGCCTTGGAGCACCTCGACCACCGAGGCGCCACTGGGGCCGAGCCTTCCACCGGCGACGGAGCCGGCATCTTGGTCCAGGTGCCCGACCGGTTCCTCCGGGCCGTCGTCCCCTTCGACCTGCCCGAGGCCGGCGCCTATGCCGCGGGGCTCGTGTTCCTGCCCACCGACGCCGATGACGCCGCCAAGGCGGTACATCGCATCGAGGATCTAGCCGCCCAGGAGAGCCTGGTCGTGGCGGGCTGGCGCGACGTGCCGGTGGTGGCCGACGACCTCGGGGCCACGGCGCGCCGGGCCATGCCGGTCATCCGCCAGATCGTGGTGCACCCCGTCGTGGCGCCGCTGACAACCGACGGACGCCCTGACGCCCTCGGCGTGGACCGCCTGGCCTACTGCCTGCGCAAGCGCATCGAGCACGAGGTCCCCGGTGTCTACCTGCCGTCGTTGTCGGCCCGCACCCTCGCCTACAAGGGCATGCTCACCAGCTACCAGCTGCGCCAGTTCTACCCCGACCTGTCCGACGAGCGTTTCGAGAGCGGGCTGGCCCTCGTCCACAGCCGGTTCTCGACCAACACCTTCCCGTCGTGGCCGCTGGCCCATCCGTATCGGTACCTGGCTCACAACGGCGAGATCAACACGCTGCGGGGCAACCGCAACTGGATGCGGGCGCGCGAGGCGCTGCTCGCCAGCAACGTGCTGCCCGGCGACCTGGAGCGGCTGTTCCCGGTGTGCGACCCGACCGGCAGCGACTCGGCCAGCTTCGACGAAGTGCTGGAGCTGCTGCACCTGGGCGGCCGGTCGTTGCCCCACGCCGTGCTCATGATGATCCCCGAGGCGTGGGAGAACCACGGCGCCATGGACCCCGAGCGCCGCGACTTCTACCGCTTCCACGCCTCGCTCATGGAGCCGTGGGACGGCCCCGCCGCTGTCACCTTCACCGACGGCACGGTGGCCGGCGGCGTGCTCGACCGCAACGGCCTGCGACCGGCGCGCTACTGGGTGACCGACGACGGCCTGGTGGTGCTGGCCTCGGAGGTGGGCGTGCTCGACCTCGACCCGGCCACCGTGGTTCGCAAGGGACGCCTTCAGCCCGGGCGCATGTTCCTGGTCGACACGGCCCAGGGCCGCATCGTGGACGACGGGGAGATCAAGGCCGAGCTGGCTGCCGCCCACCCCTATGGCCGGTGGCTCGAGGAGCAGCAGCTCACGTTGGACGACCTGCCGCCGCGCACCATGCTCACGCCCCAGCACGCGTCGGTGGTCACCCACCAGCGCCTATTCGGCTACACCAACGAGGAGCTGCGACTCTTGCTGGCCCCCATGGCCGGCAACGGAATGGAGCCCATCGGGTCGATGGGCAACGACGCCGCCCTCGCCGTGCTGTCCGAGCGCCCCCGGCTGCTCTACGACTACTTCACCCAGCTCTTCGCCCAGGTCACCAACCCCCCCCTCGATGCCATCCGAGAGGAGCTGGTCACCTCTTCGCTGTCCAAGCTCGGCCCCGAGCAGAACCTGCTCGATCCCTCGGCCGAGTCGTGTCGCCAGATCATCCTCCCGTACCCCGTGGTGGACAACGACGAGCTGGCCAAGCTGGTGTATGTGAACGAGCACGGCGAGACGCCGGGCTTCAAGGCCTTCGCCATCGACGGGTTGTTCGACCCCAACGGCGGGGGCCCGGCCCTCGACGGCGCCATCGAGGAGGTGCGGCGCCGGGTGAGCCTGGCTATCGCCCTCGGCTCGAACATCATCGTCCTGTCGGACCGCAACTCGAACGCCACCATGGCCCCCATTCCGTCGCTGCTGCTCACCGCAGCCGTGCACGAGCACCTGGTGCGCGAGAAGACCCGCACGCGCGTCGGCCTGCTGGTGGAGGCGGGCGACGCCCGCGAGGTGCACCACATCGCCCTGCTCATCGGCTTTGGGGCGTCGGCCGTGAACCCGTACATGGCCTTCGACACCATCGACGACATGATCGCCTCGGGCACCCTTACTGGGCTGACGCCGCGCCAAGCCCGTAAGAACTATGTGAAGGCATCGTGCAAGGGCGTCATCAAGATCATGTCGAAGATGGGGGTCTCCACGGTGGCGTCGTATACCGGGGCCCAGATCTTCGAAGCCGTGGGACTGGCCGGCGACGTGGTGGACGAGTACTTCACCGGCACTGTGAGCCGTATCGGCGGTGTGGGGCTCGATGTGCTGGCCGCCGAGGTGGCCGCCCGGCACCGCTCGGCCCACATGGAGCGGCCCACCGAGCGGGCGCACCGGGAGCTCGAGGTGGGTGGCGAGTACCAGTGGCGGCGCGAGGGCGAAGTCCACTTGTTCAACCCCAAGACGGTGTTCAAACTGCAGCACGCCACCCGGGCTCGTCGCTACGACATCTTCAAGCAGTACACGCAGCTGGTGGACGACCAGTCGAGCGCCCTGGCCACGTTGCGCGGCCTGCTGCGCTTCAAAGTGGGCGTGCACCCACCGGTGTCCATCGACGAGGTGGAGCCGGTGTCGAGCGTCGTGCGCCGCTTCGCCACCGGGGCCATGTCCTACGGGTCCATATCGGCTGAGGCGCACGAGAACCTGGCCATTGCCATGAACCGTCTAGGCGGGAAGTCGAACACCGGCGAGGGGGGCGAGGACGCCGAGCGTTACGTGCCCGACGCCAACGGGGACCTCCGGCGCAGCGCCATCAAGCAGGTGGCCTCGGGGCGCTTCGGCGTCACCAGCGAGTACCTGGTCAACGCCGACGACCTGCAGATCAAGATCGCCCAGGGAGCCAAGCCCGGCGAGGGCGGCCAGCTGCCGGGCTACAAGATCTATCCCTGGATCGCCAAGACGCGCTTCTCCACCCCGGGAGTGGGGCTCATCTCGCCGCCCCCGCACCACGACATCTACTCCATCGAGGACATCGCCCAGCTCATCCACGACCTGAAGTCGTCCAACCCCGAGGCCCGGGTGCACGTGAAACTGGTGGCCGAGGTCGGGGTGGGTACGGTGGCGGCCGGCGTGGCCAAGGCCAAGTCCGATGTGGTGCTCATATCGGGCCACGACGGCGGTACCGGGGCCAGCCCTCTCACCTCGCTCAAGCACGCCGGGATCCCCTGGGAGCTGGGCCTGGCCGAGACCCAGCAGACCCTGGTGCGCAACGGCCTGCGGGACCGCATCGTGGTCCAGGTGGACGGCCAGTTGAAGACGGGGCGCGACGTGGTGGTGGCAGCGCTGCTCGGGGCTGAGGAGTTCGGCTTCGCCACCGCGCCGCTAGTGGTATCGGGCTGCATCATGATGCGCGTCTGCCACCTCGATACCTGCCCGGTGGGCATCGCCACCCAGAACCCCGAGTTGCGCAAGCGCTTCAACGGCAAGCCCGAGTTCGTGGAGAACTTCTTCGAGTTCGTGGCCGAGGAGGTCCGCGAATACCTGGCCGCCCTGGGCCTGCGCTCGCTCGAGGAGGCCATCGGCCGGGTGGACCTGCTCGAAGCGGTGGACGCCGTGAGCCACTTCAAGGCTCGAGGCCTCGACCTGGCCCCGGTGCTGGCCGTGCCCGAGGAGGGCCCGCCCACCGACCGGCGTTGGCGCCGGCCTCAGGACCACGGGCTCGACAAAGCCCTCGACCACCGGTTCATCGGTGCCTGTCTGGAGGCGCTCGAGCAGGGGACGACTCTCGACATGGAACTGCCCATCGCCAACGTGGACCGCACGGTGGGAACGCTGCTCGGCTACGAGATCACCCGCCGCCGCGGCGCGGCCGGTGCGCCGGACGGTTCCATTCACCTCACCTTCCGCGGCTCGGCCGGCCAGAGCTTCGGTGCCTTCGTGCCCCGAGGGGTAACCCTGCGGCTCATCGGTGACGCCAACGACTACCTGGGCAAGGGGCTGTCGGGGGGCAGGGTGGTGCTGCGCCCGCCGTTCGAGGCTCCCTTCGCCGCCGAAGACCAGATCATCGCCGGGAACGTCATCCTCTACGGGGCCACGGCCGGCGAGGCCTTCTTGAGCGGCCAGGTGGGCGAGCGCTTCTGCGTACGCAACTCGGGGGCCACGGCAGTGGTGGAGGGAGTGGGCGACCACGGATGCGAGTACATGACCGGCGGCCGGGTGGTGGTACTCGGCCCCACCGGCCGCAACTTCGGCGCTGGCATGTCGGGCGGGGTGGCCTACGTGTACGACCCGGCCCGCAACTTCGCGCCAATGGTGAACCACGAGATGGTGGACCTCGAGCCGCTCGACGAGGAGGACCGCAGGTGGCTGCTCGACATCGTCAGCCGCCACTGCCACGAGACGGGCTCGGCCGTGGCCGGCCGGATGCTCGAGGAGTGGGAGGTTGCGGTGGAGGACTTCGTGAAAGTGATGCCCCGTGACTACCGCCGGGTGCTCGAAGCCACGCGCCGAGCCCTCGACGATGGAACCTCGGTGGACCAGGCGGTCATGGCCGCCGCCCACGGGTAGCGGTCATGGGCAAAGTCACCGGCTTCATGGAGTTCCCCCGCCGCTTGCCGGCGCGCCGGCCGGTACCGGTGCGCCTGCGTGACTGGCGCGAGGTGTACGAGCCTTTCCCCGAGGACGAGGCCAGAGCCCAGGCGGCGCGATGCATGGACTGCGGCATCCCCTTCTGCCACGAGGGCTGTCCTCTCGGCAACCTGATCCCGGAGTGGAACCACCTGGCCTACCAAGGCGACTGGTACGACGCCGTGGAACGGCTACACGCCACCAACAACTTTCCCGAGTTCACCGGGCGCCTGTGCCCGGCCCCGTGCGAGGGGGCCTGCGTGCTCGGCATCAATGCCGAGCCGGTGGCCATCGAGCGCGTCGAGTACGAGATCGCCGAGCGGGCCTGGTCCGAAGGCTGGGTGAGCCCCCAGGTGCCGTCCGAGCGCAGCGGCCGGTCGGTGGCCGTGGTGGGCTCGGGACCGGCCGGCCTGGCCTGCGCCCAGCAACTGGCCCGGGCCGGGCACCGGGTGGTGGTCTACGAGCGGGCCGAGCGTCCCGGGGGGCTGCTTCGTTACGGCATCCCCGAGTTCAAGATGGAGAAAGCCGTCCTCGATCGCCGGCTCGGGCAGTTGCGGGCCGAGGGCGTGGAGTTCCGCTGTTCCACGGCGGTCGGCGCCGTCGCCGGCGCACCGGACGAGGCACCCGACGAGGCCGATACGTCGGTCGAGCCCGGGTTCCGCCGTGGTCTGGGCACGGCCAACGCCCCGGATCTCAAGGTGATTGCGGCGGCGAAGCTCACCGCCGCCTACGACGCCGTGGTGCTGGCCGGCGGGGCCACGTGGCCGAGGGACCTCCCCATCGAAGGACGACACCTGCGTGGCGTGCACTACGCCATGGAGTACCTGAAGCCCTCCAACCTGGTGCGCGAAGGAGCCCTGGAGCAGAGCCCGGTGCACGCCCGAGGAAAACACGTGATCATCATCGGGGGCGGCGACACCGGCGCCGACTGCCTGGGCACGGCGCACCGCCAGGGAGCGCGCAGCGTGCAGCAACTCGAGATCCTGCCGCGGCCTGCCGAGTCGCGGCCCGAGGACAACCCGTGGCCCACCTGGCCGCTCATCTTCCGGACCTCCTCGGCCCACGAGGAGGGGGGCGAACGCATCTACTCGGTAACGGCCAGTGCCTTCGTCGATGACGGCACCGGCGCCGTGCGGGCCCTGCGCGGCCACGAGGTGCGTCCCGACACAGTGAACGGCCGTCTCGGCTTCGCCAAGGTGGAGGGCAGCGACTTCGAGCTGCCCTGCGATCTGGTGCTGCTGGCCATGGGGTTCCTGGGCGCCGAGCGCCTCGGTGTGGTGGCTGAGCTCGGCGTGGCCCTCGACGAGCGTGGCTCGGTATCAGCCGACGCCCAGTGGCGCACCAATGTCGAGGGCGTCTTCGTGTGCGGGGATATGACGAGGGGACAGAGCCTCATCGTTTGGGCCATCGCCGAGGGGCGTTCGTGCGCGGCCAGCGTCGATAGCCTCCTGATGGGAGAGTCGGCCCTTCCGGCTCCGCTGGTGCCGGGCCAGTTGGCGCTGCGCTGACGAGCCGGGGCCGCTGCGCTCGCCGGACCCCGGAAGGCTTTAGAGCGACAGGCGCCCCAGCAACGTGGCTTTGCGGTCCTCGAAGCTCTCGAAATCGATCAGCCCGGCATCGAATTGTTCGTGCAGGGTGGCCACCTGGGCCAGGATCTCCTCGGTGGGAGCGGAGTCGAGGACGGGCTCATCCACGGGCTCCTCGCCCTCGAGCTGCTCACGGTTCTGGCGCCGGTCGCGCTTGGCCGCCGCCTTGGCCTGGCGGTCGCGGTCCCGCTGCAACTTGGCGAAGCTGCTTCGCTGAGTAGCCATCGTCGTTCCCGTCTGGTCGTGGAGCCGCCTACGACCCTACCTCTCTGGTGACCCCCCCAGGTCATGACAGGTGGCGAGAGCGCCTCTCGATGTTGTTCACGCTGTTTCGTTCAGTAGCCGGGGCCGTGGTCGAGCAGGCGCCGCGGGGCCTGTACCAGCATGGCCTCGACGTGGCCCTCCGCCACCCCCTGGGCGCGTAGTGCGGGAAGCACGTCGTGGGTGATGTGGAGGAAGTGCCAGTTGGGTACCGCCGCATGCAGCATGTCCTCTTGGAACCAGTCGATGTGGCAGGCGGCGTCGTGCGAGAGCACCATCTGCTCGGCCCGGCCCTCGGCGCACAAGGCGGCCACGGTGGCCACCCGCTGCTCGGTGGGGCAGTACACGTCCACGCCGAATCGGTCCATGCCCAGGGTGGAGCCGGCGTCGGCCAGGGCCCCCAGATAGCCGAGGTCGGTGCTGTCGCCGCTGTGGCCGATGATCACCCGCCCGAGGTCCACCCCTTCCTCGGTGAACACCCGTTGCTGGTCGAGGCCGCGCCGGGTCGCTGCGTGCGTGTGGGTGGAGATCGGTAAGCCGCTCTGGCGGTGCACGCGGGCCACGGCCCGCAAAACGCGCTCCACGCCCGGCGTGAGCCCGGCCTCGTCGGTGGCGCACTTCAGGATGCCCGGCCGCACCCCGGTGCCGGCGATGCCCTCCTCGATGTCGTGGAGAAAGAAGTCGTCCAAGATGTCGGTGCCCTCGGCCCGCATGGCCGCCACCCGCATGTCGAAGTAGTGGGGGAGTACCTCGTAGGTGTAGAGGCCGGTGGCCACCACGATGTGCAACGACACCTGGGAGGCGACCTCCTGCACGAGCTCGATGTCACGGCCGAGCCCGACCACCGTGAGGTCCACGATGGTGTCCACCCCGGATTCCTTGAGCTCCTGCAGGCGTTCCACCGCCTGGGCCACCCGGGCGGCGCGGTCCCAACCCGTCGGCCAGTTCATGGCCACCTCGGGGGAGCGCACGAAGACGTGCTCGTGCATCAAGGTGGTGCCGAGCTCGGCGGCGTCGATGGGGCCGCGCACGGTGTGGATCTGACCCATGTTCTTCGCTCCTGGTGTGTCTCAGCCGGCCCGGTCGGGTCCGGCGCGTTCGATGGTGAGGCGGATGAGCACCCGCTGCTCGGCTTCCATGGCCCGGTGGTACTCGTCCCAATCGGGATGCTCGCCGCTCACCGCCCGGTAGTAGGCATCGAGCCCGTCCATGGCCCTGGGCAGCTCGACCAGCTCGGTGGGACCTTCCACCTGCACCCACCGGTCGCCGAAGAACGAGTCACCGAAGACACACAGCGACGCGTAGGGGACACGCCGGAGGTTCTTGGCTTTCATGGCGGTGCGCCGGGTGCTCACCACCACCATGCCGTCCACCACGGCCGCCGCCACCGGCGACAGCTGGGGGCGCCCGTCGGCCCGGGTGGTGGCCAGCACGGCGTGGTGCTGGATGCGGATAACGTCCAGAGCCTCAGCGGGGTCCATGGCGCCGGAGGCTACCGCCGAGCGGCGCCGGTATGCTCCGCTCATGCCGAGCGCCTGTCATCGCCCATGTTGAGCACCATGCAGGACGGGCCGCTGCTGGTGAGCGGCATCCTCCGCCACGGCCAGTGCGTCTACGGCGACAGCCAGGTGGTGACGGTGCAGGCCGACGGCTACCGCCAGGCCACCTTCGCCCAGGTGGCCGCCCGGGCCGAGCGACTGGCCAAGGCCCTGGCCCGCCTGGGGGTGGAGGCCGGTGACCGGGTGGGGACCTTCGCCTGGAACGACCAGGAGCACCTCGAGGCCTACATGGCCGTGCCCTCCATGGGGGCGGTGCTGCACACCCTCAACATCCGGCTATTCCCCGAGCAGCTGGCCTACGTGGTGAACCACGCCGAGGACAAGGTGGTCATCGTGGACGCCTCGGTAGCACCGCTGCTGGCCCGGGTGCGCCACGAGTGCAAGACCGTCGAGCACGTGGTGGTGGTGGGAGAAGGAGACACCACCGGGCTCGGCGACACGCTGTCCTACGACGACCTGCTGGCGGCGGAGGAACCGGGCATCGCCTGGCCCGAGCTCGACGAACGGTTGGCGGCCGCCATGTGTTACACGAGCGGCACCACCGGCAACCCCAAGGGCGTTGTCTACTCGCACCGCTCCACCTATCTGCACTCCATGGCCGGCCTGGCCGCCAACTGCGTGGGGGCGGGCGAGGGCGACCGTGTGCTCGTGATCGTCCCCATGTTCCACGCCAACGCCTGGGGCATGCCCTACACCGCCTTCATGGCCGGCACCGACCTGATCATGCCCGAGCGGTACCTCCAAGCCGAGCCTCTGGCCCGGATCTTCGCCGAGCAGCGCCCGACGCTGTCACTCGGGGTACCCACCATCTGGAACGACCTGTTGCGCTACAGCCAGACCCACGAGGTCGATCTTTCGTCGGTGCGGCTACTGACCGCCGGCGGAGCGGCCGTGCCGAGGGCGCTGATGGAGGCGTTTCGAGACCGCTTCGGGGTGGAGATGGTCCAGGGCTGGGGGATGACCGAGACCAGCCCCGTGTGCGCTCTGGCCCGACCGCCCAAGGGCACACCGGCCGACCAGGAGATGGACTGGCGGGTGAAGGCCGGCCGGGTGGTGGCCGGGGTCGAGGTGCGCATCGTGGACGAAGACGGCTCGGCCATGGCCGAAGACGGCCGGGCCATCGGGGAGTTCGAGGTGCGCGGCCCGTGGATCACCGGCTCCTACTACGGCGACCCCAGCGCCGAGCGTTTCCACGACGGCTGGCTGCGCACCGGTGATGTGGGCACCTTGGACGGCCACGGCTTCATGACCATCTCCGATCGCACCAAGGACGTCATCAAGTCCGGGGGCGAGTGGATCTCGTCGGTCGAGCTCGAGAACGAGGTGATGGCCCACCCCGGCGTCTTCGAGGCAGCTGTCATCGGCGTGCCCGACCCCAAGTGGGACGAACGGCCGCTGGTGGTGGTGGTTCCGGCCGACGGAGTCCGACCCGACCCGGCCGAGATGGTGGAGTTTCTCACCGGGCGCGTGGCCCGGTGGTGGGTGCCCGAGCGTTGGGCGTTCGTCGACGAGCTGCCCAAGACCAGTGTGGGGAAGTTCGACAAGCGGACGCTGCGCAGCGACGTGGCCGACGGCCGTGTCGAGGTCATCGAGGTCGACCTGCCGGCTCGCCGCGACTGAGCGGTGGGCGCCGAGGAGCTGGCCGCCCAGCTTGAAGCCATCGCCGAGGAGCTCGGGCAGCTGGCCTTCGACCGGCTTCGAGAGGCCTCGGCCGAGGCTGGCACGGGCGCTGCCCCCGATCCGGCGATGCTGGCCGAAGAACGTCGGCTCACCCGGGCCCGCCGGGCCGTGGAGAAGGCGGCCGGGCTGCTCGGCGGTCAGTCGACGTAGGAGTTGATGACGTCGATCATCTGGCGCAGCCGGCCGTAGTGGACGCGGTCGAAGCGCAGGGCCAAGCGGGCCAGCTCCACGTGGTCGTCGCTCGAGCGCTCGGGCGACAGGGGCTTGGTGGGCCGGATCGTGCCCCCGGCCAGGATGTCGGAGAACTGGCGGCTGAGCGCTCCCACCTGCGCCCGTGACGGGGCGCGCTGCATCCGCATCACGAGCAGGTCGCCCACCCACCGACACGAGTGGTAGTTGCGGTAGTAGCCGAGCAGCTCGTTGGCCGCCTCGTCCACATCGGCCGTCACCTTGTACAGCGAGTGGTCGTTTTCCGACACGAGCCCCCGGGCGGTGACTTCGTCGCGCACGAAACGCTGCCAGCCCCGCCAGTAGGTGCCGTCGGGCACGTCGAGCAGGACCAGGGGAGCCGGTTGGGCTTTGCCCGTCTGGAGCAGGGTCAACAGTTCGAAGGCTTCGTCCAGGGTGCCGAAGCCTCCGGGCAACACGGCATAGGCGTCGGACTCCTTGATGAGCATGAGCTTGCGGGTGAAGAAGTAGCGCATCTCGACGAGCTTGGGGTCCTGGGCGATGAAGGGGTTGGCGCCCTGCTCGAAGGGAAGGCGGATGTTGACCCCGAGCGAACGCTCGCGCCCGGCGCCCTCCATGCCGGCGGCCATGATCCCGGGCCCCGCTCCTGTGACCACCATCCACCCGGAGTCGGCCATGCGCTCGGCCAGGCTCCGGGCCTGTAGGTAGAGCGGGTCGTCGGGCAGGGTGCGAGCCGAGCCGAAGAAGGTGACCTTCATGCCGTGGCGGAAGGGCTTGAACACCCGGAAGGCCTCGGCCATCTCGGCCAGCGCCGCCGCCGCCAACTTCAGGTCCAAGGAGTCGGTGTGCTCCTCGGCCAGGTGGACCAGGGTGCCGAGCAGGGCCCGGTAGAGGTCACGGCGCTCGGTGACGCCGAGGGAGTCGAGGAACTCCTCCACCAGCTCGGCCCGCCGGGGGTCCAGGCGCTCCTCGTCCACCACCTGGTCGACGTCGGCGGTGTCGGCGGCCAGGGGTGGTACGAGCGGGGGCTCTTGGGCGCTCACTGCGCCTCGTTCAACAAGGGGCCGGCACCCGCCCGTACAGGGTGGTGCGCTGTTCGAGGCTCCGCCCGAGGGGCTCGACCACGGCCCGGAAGGACTGCTCGTCCATGTGCTGACCGTGACTGGCTCCGGCTGCCCGGGAGATGTTCTCGTCCATGAGCGTGCCGCCCAAGTCGTTGACCCCGGCCCGCAGTGCCTGGGCCACGCCGGCCGCCCCCATCTTCACCCAGCTGACCTGGATGTTGGGGATGAGGCCGTGGTAGGCGATGCGTCCCACGGCGTGCATGAGCAGCGCCTCTCTGAAGGTGGGACCGCGGCGCGAACGGCGCTGTAGGTAGATGGGGGTGGCCATGTGCACGAAGGGCAGGGGCACGAATTCGGTGAAGCCCCCCGTCTCGCGCTGAAGCCGCCGGGTGCGCAGCAGGTGCCTGGCCCACGACACGGGCTGCTCGACGGCGCCGAACATGATGGTCACGTTGGACTTGAGGCCCACGGCGTGCGCCGTGCGGTGGGCGTCGAGCCACTGCTCGGTGTCGATCTTGTCGGGACACAACACGGCGCGCACCTCGTCGTCGAGGATCTCGGCCGCCGTGCCGGGCAAGGTGGCCAGGCCCGCCTCCTTGAGCCGACGCAGGTATTCGGCCAGGGGCTCGTCGAGGCGCCGGGCCCCTTCGGTGACCTCCAGGGCGGTGAACCCGTGGATGTGGATGTGCTCGGAGGCGGAGCGCACCGCCCGTATGACCTCGAGGTAGTAGTCGCCGTCGAAGCTCGGGTGGATCCCGCCCTGCAGGCACACTTCGGTGGCCCCGGCTGCTTCGGCCTCCTGCACCCGCTCGCTGATGTCCGACAACTCGAGCAGGTACGGGGCGCCGCGCAGGTTGAGCGACAGCGGTCCCTTGGAGAAGGCGCAGAAGCGGCACTTGAAGGTGCAGACGTTGGTGTAGTTGATGTTGCGGTTGGCCACCCACGTCACCGTGTCACCCACCACGGCGTGGCGCAGGTGGTCGGCCACCTCGGCCACCGCCCGCACGTCGGGCCCCCGGGCCGAGAACAAGGTCACGATCTCGTCCTCACCCACCTCCTGGCCGAGGAGCACGCCGTCGAGCACTTCGGCTACGGCGCCGCCCGCCCTAGGAGCCGACGCGCTCGGCGCCGCCGCCGGCATCGGCCGCGATGCAGACGCCCCGAGCAGCACCGGCGGGGCCTCGGTGCCCCCCGAGCACCATGGGTCGTCACGGCCGAGACCCTCGGCATCGGAGCGGTCGAGCACGGCGAAGCGCATGTCGGGGTGCAGCCATCGCTCGGGGTCGAGGGCGAACTCGCCGTAGATGGTGAGACGCGGGGCCAAGGTGAGACCCGCCTCTTCGGTGGCATGGCGCAGGCGCTGCAGGGCGGGCCACGCCCGCTCGGGGTTTACGTGGTCGATGGTGACCGGCGAGACGCCACCCCAGTCGTCGATTCCGCTGTCGAGCAGGGGCCGTAGCTCGTCGGACAAGTTGGGCGGCGCCTGCAGGTGGATGTCCGGTGACAGAACCAGGCGGGCGGCGGCCAGTGTCCACCACAGCTCCTCGTCGGGGCACGGCGGCCAGGCGTGCATGGCGGTGCCCGACTTGGGCAGGAAGTTCTGGACGATCACCTCCTGCACATGTCCGTGGCGGCGGTGGGCGTCGTCTATGGCGGCCAGGGCCCGCAGCCGTTCGGGGCGCGAGTCTCCGATTCCCACCAGGATGCCGGTGGTGAAGGGCACGGCGGCGTGACCGGCGGCCTCCAAGGTGGCCAGGCGCCGTTGCGGCGTCTTGTCGGGGGCCTGGCGGTGACAGGCGAGCGTGTCGTCGAGCGACTCGATCATCATCCCCTGACTGGCCGAAACGGCCCGGAGCCCGGTGAGCTCGCCATGCCCGAGGGCGCCGGCATTGGCGTGGGGAAGAAGGCCGGTTTCGTCGCGTACCAAGGCGCACATGGCCATCAAATACGACACGGTGGAGTCGTAGCCGTGCTCGGCCAACCAGCGCCGAGCCACCGGGTATCTCTCCTCGGGGGCCTCGCCCAAGGTGAAGAGGGCTTCGTGGCAGCCCGCCGCCGCTCCGGCGACGGCGATGGCCAGCACCTCGTCGGGCAAGAGAAAGGGCGAGTCGAGCCGGGCCGGGGGCTGGGCGAAGGTGCAGTACCCACAGCGGTCCCGGCACAGCTGGGTGAGGGGGATGAAGACCTTGGGGGAGTACGTGATGCGGTCACCGCGGGCGGCCCGGCGCACAGCACGAGCCTCGGCCTGCAGGTCGGCGACGGGGGCGACGAGCAGGTCCCGCTGGTCCACGTAGGTCACCTTATCGGTCGTCGGGGATATCACCTCGGCGTCGACGGAGCAGCTGCCACACGGTTGCGCCCGGCCGCCTTGGCCCGGTACAAGCTGGCGTCGGCCCGGAAGACGAGGTCCTCCACCGTCTCGGCGCCGTCCCACGTGGCCAGCCCGGCCGAGAATGTCACCCGGCGCCCGAGCAGGTCCTCGCCCGCACCCGAGGCGCGCAGGGCGTCGACCAGAAGGAGCGCTCCGTCGGCATCGGTCTCGGGGAGGATGAGGCAGAACTCCTCGCCGCCGTAGCGGGCCACCAGGTCCTGGGCCCGCACCCGGCGCGTCATGCGGGCGGCGAAGCGTCGCAACAGGTCGTCGCCTGCGCTGTGGCCGAAGCTGTCGTTGTAGCGCTTGAAGTGGTCGAGGTCCAGCACGGCCACGGTGAGCGGGCGCGACGAGCGACGAGCGCGGTGCATCTCCTGCTCCAAAGCGTCGAACAGGCGGCGCCGGTTGGCCAGGCCGGTGAGCTCGTCGGTGTTGGCCAGGTCCACCAGGCCGGAGATGAGGCGGCTGCGCTCGAACATGGCGGCCAGCAGTGCAGCCACCGTGGAGGTGAGGGTGATGTCGACCGGTGCCCCGAGCATCGAGGTGAAGGGGGTGACGATCACCACGGCCGCCGACCCGGCCGCCGCCGGAGTGGCCACCAGCACGCCGTCGTTCATGGCCCGCATGTGCAGCAGGCAGGTGTCTACCAGCGTGCCGAGCTCGGCCCAGCTGGGCCAGTCGGCTTCGGGCCACGACTGCACCCGCTCGAGTGGCTCGGTGCCCGACCCTCGGCACAACACCGAGAAGCAAGCCACGTCCATCGACCGCCCCAGCTGGTCGCCGATGACCGACAGTCCCTGGGGCCAGTGCCGGAGGCTGCTGGCGCGTGCCGCCAGCTCGGCCAGCGACTGGTTGCGCTCCACGCCGTGGAGCGAGCCGCGCACCACCTCGTCGGCCATGGCCCCGAGCACGGCGGCCGTGCCGGCGAAGAGCACGGTGGACCACAGCGCCGTGCTTGGCGGCAACACGGTGAAGGTCTCGGCGGCCAGGGACACCACGAGCACACCCCAGGCCGCCGACATGAAAGCGCGGTTGCCGATCAAACTGATGGTGAGGAAGGGGAGCGTCGGCAGCAGGAGGAAGGCGCCTCCGTGGAGGCCGAAGGCCACGCCGGCCAGGGCGAAGGCGACGGTGGCCACGGCGATCTGCCCGAGTGCCTTGGGGGCCACGAAGGTGGTGAAGCGACCCCGGCGCAGGTGGCGGACATCGGCCACGTTCGAGATGAGCAGCACCGTGATCAGAGACAATGCCGCCCACAGCGCGCCCCAGGCGCGCACCCGGGGGTGGTCCAAGGCGGCGGCCAGGGCGAAGAGGGGGACCACGCCGTACATCAGGGCCACGGCCCGCAGGGCCCGCAGCACGGCCGTGCTGGTGGGCTTGGCCTTGAACCCGATCACCGGGGTCCCTGCCGCATGGGCCGGACGCCGGGGCCCGGACTGCTCGCTTCCCATCGATCCGCCCCTCGACGGCCTGTGTCGCTTCGGGTATCGACCCGGTTCGGAGCGTGGTTGAGCACGTCCAGCCCCGTTGTCCGGCGGTAGTAGGGCCCGGGCACCAGACGATCCCACCGGACCCACCGCGCTCAGCCGGCGGCGGCCGGGTCGACCAGCCACAACACGCGCCCGGCCCGCACGGCGGTGGCGGGCGCATCGGCCCCAGCTCGCACTGCGGCGAAGGCGGACCGCTTGGATCGGCCGGACACGGTGAAGACGGCCAGGCGGGCCCGGGCGATGGCTTCGTAGGTGATGGTCATCCGGTCGTGCGGGTTGTTCTCGTGGGGGTCGGTGGACCGCACCACCAGGCGCCCGGGCGGGGCGGCGAGCGCAGGCGAGTCGGGGAACAGTGAGGCCGTGTGGCCGTCGGGCCCGAGCCCGAGGTGCACCACGTCGAAGGCCTCGCACCTCGACAACACGGCGTCATAGGCGTCGGGCCCGTCGGTGCACGACATGGGGTGGAAGGTGGCGCCGTCGGCCCGGCTCAAAAGCGACTCGCGCACCAGGCGCTGGTTGGCATCGGGGTCGTCGGCCGCCACGCAGCGCTCGTCGCCCATGTACAGGTCGACCTCGGACCAGTTGACGATCCCGCCTGCGCTGGCGGCCAGGCGTTCGTAGCAGTGCCGGGCCGTGGGCCCGCCCGACAGCACCATGTTCCATCGAGGCCCCGGGCGCCGGCCATAGGACTCGAGCACCACCGAGCAGAATGCGCCGGCCACGTCGTCGACGGTGACGACCTCGCCGACCATGGCCGTCACGGGTTGCGCCACTGCCGGAGGTCGCGCGCCAGAAGGAGATCGGCCTCGTGCGGGCCCCAGGTGCCGGCCGGGTAGTGCGACAACGGAACCCCGTCCTCGGACCACGCCTCCAAGAACGGGTCCACGATCTGCCACGCCCGCTCGACCTCGTCGGTGCGGACGAACAAGGTCGGGTCGCCGATCATGACGTCGTGGATCAATCGCTCGTAGGCATCGGCGGTGACACCGGGAAAGGCCTCGGCATAGGAGAAGTCCATACCCACCGAGCGCAACCGGAAGGCCTCGCCCGGCACTTTGGCCCCGAAGACGAGCCGGATGCCCTCGTCGGGCTGGATCCGCATGAGCAGGGCGTTGGGCTGCAGGTCGCGTGCCAGGCGCCGGCCGAACGCCAGGTGAGGCACCCGGTGGAACTGCAGGGCCACTTCGGTGACCCGGCTGGGCAGCCGCTTGCCGGTGCGGATGTAGACGGGCACCCCGGCCCAGCGCCAGTTGTCCACCGACAGCTGCATGGCCACGAACGTCTCGGTCCGGCTGGCCGGGTCAACGTCGTCCTCCTGGCGATAGCCGGGCACTTCGGTGCCATCGAAGATGCCCGCCGTGTACTGGCCGCGCACGGCCATGCCGACGGCGCCGTCCACGTCGGGGACCTCCACCGCCCGCAGCAGTTTCACCTTCTCGTCCCGGATGCCCTGGGCGTCCACCACCGAGGGCGGCTCCATCAGGGTGAGGGCCAGCACCTGCATCACGTGGTTCTGCACGATGTCGCGTAGGGCGCCGGCGTGCTCGTAGAAGCCGCCGCGGTGCTCGACGCCGAGCTGCTCGGCCACCGTGATCTGGATGTTGTCGACGTAGCGACGGTTCCACACCGGTTCGAACACAGCGTTGGCGAAGCGCAGGGCCAGGACGTTCTGCACCGTCTCCTTCCCCATGTAGTGGTCGATCCGGTAGATCTGGGCCTCCTCGAAGGCGCGGTGAAGGGCCTGGTCGAGGGCCAGGGCGCTCTGGAGGTCATGGCCATAGGGCTTCTCCACCACCAACCGGGCGAACTGGCCGCCGGGGCCGGGTCGGCTGCAGCCGTGCTCGGCCAGGGCGCCGGCCACCACGCCGAAGAGGTCGGGCACGGTGGCCAGGTAGTAGACGCGGTTGCCCGAGGTGCCCACCTTTTCGTCGGTGTCGGCCAGCACCTGCTGGAGCCGACCGAAGGTGTCGGGGTGCCCGTATTCGCCGGCCACATAGCGGAAGTTGGCCACCAGCCGGCTCCACTTGTCCCCGGCGCCGCCGCCTGTCGATTCGCCTGCCGCCAGCGCCCGGCGACGGAACTCGTCGTCGTCCCACTCGGTGCGGGCCACGCCGATGACGGCGAAGTGCTCGGGCAGGGCGTCGTGCTCGGCCAGGGCGGCGATGGCCGGCAGGATCTTCCTGGCCGTGAGGTCGCCCGAAGCGCCGAATATCACCAGGGCCAACGGCGGGGCACAGGCCACCCGGTCGAGCTCGTGAGCCTCGACGACAACCGGCTCCTCACTGTCCAAGTCGACGACGGGCAGCGTCGTGTCGGGCGGTGTCAAGGCTTCGCCGGGCCAGGGCTCCCGGCCGGCGCCTCGGTGACCACGGCGTGACCGCCGAACTGGTTGCGCAGGGCGGCCAGCAACCGGTTGGCCAACGAGTCGGTCTGGCGGGAGGCGAAACGCTGGAACAGCGACGTGGTGATGACGGGAGCGGGCACGCCCCGGGCGATGGCCTCGTGGGCCGTCCAGCGGCCCTCGCCGGAATCGACCACGTATCCCTCTATCTTCTCGAAGCCCGAGCCCGGCGCCAGGGCCCGCTCGGCCAGCTCGAGGAGCCACGAACGCACCACCGAGCCGTAACGCCAGATGGAGGCGATCTGGTGCAGGTCGAGGCCGAACTCATGGGCCTGCCCCATGATCTCAAAACCTTCGGCATACGCCTGCATGAGGCCGTACTCGATGCCGTTGTGCACCATCTTCACGAAGTGCCCGGCGCCCACCGGCCCGACATGGGCATATCCACCCTCGGGAGCCAGGGCCAGGAAGGCCGGCTCGCACAGGGCAACCGACTCCGGCGTGCCGCCCACCATGAGGCAGTAGCCGTTGGCCAGGCCCCACACCCCGCCCGAGGTGCCGGCATCGACGAAGCCGATGCCCTTGTCGGCCAGCGATGTAGCGGTCGGTGCCGCTTCGTTGTAGTTGGAGTTTCCTCCGTCGATGACGACATCGCCCGCCGACATGAGTGTCTTCAGGGCGTCGATGGTGGTCGTGGTGGGCTCACCGGCGGGGACCATGACCCACACCACGCGCCGGGCCGGAAGTTGGGCCACCAGGTCGGCCAAGGTGTCGGCGGTATGGGCGCCCTTGGCCGCCACCGCCGCCCTGGCCTCGGCCGAGAGGTCGAAGGCCACCACCTCATGGCCCTTGCCCATCAACCGCTCCGACATGTTGGCGCCCATCTTCCCCAGCCCGACCATGCCGATCCTCATACCACTGCCTCCTCCAGGCACCACCATGGCGGCGCCGTTCGCTTCGAGCTCGACGCGCCGGCGCGTCAGGCGATGTCGGCCAGGTCGTCCACGGCCACCCGCAGGACACGCCGCCCGTGGGCCAGCAGGCTGCGGTGGTCGCCGGCCGCCTGGGCCGCGATCAGGGTGCCGAAGTCGTAGGGCTTTCCGGGGATGGGCACCGAGGGGCCCTCGGTTCGCGACACGATCTGCACGGCCACGACGGTGTCGGGCCCACCTTTGTGCAGCTGGCCCGTCGAGTGCAGAAAGCGTGGTCCGTAACCGGCGGTGACGGCTGCCCCACCGAGGTGGTCGCGCACGGCCCGGCGCAGGGTCTCGAGTTGCCGGTCGATCCCGAAGGGCAGGTATGCCTGCAGCGAGACGTAGTCGCCCGCCTTGACCTGGTCGGCCAGCCAGCCGAGCACGCCGTCGGGCGACGCCGTGTCGAGCGGGGCCATCGGCAGCGCCCCCAGCACGTCGTTGGTGTTCTTCTTGGACTCGGCCACGTTGGGCTCGTCGAACGGGTCGATGCCCAGCACGTGCCCGCACACCGCCACGGCCACCTCCCAGCGGTAGAACTGCTCGGCCACATCGGTGGCGTGGTCGATGTGGACCGGGATGACTTGGCGGTCGGGGCCTTCTTCGGGCACCGTGGTGGGCACCGGCACGCAGCCGGTGCCCTGCTTGCCGGTGGACTCGGCGATCAGCTGCTCCACCCACAGGCCGAAGGCGCCGTAGCGCTCGGGTACCACCACCGTCACCTTGTCGCGCCCGGCTCGGGCCTCTTCGCCGAGAGTCATGCCGAGGGCGGTGGCCTCGACCAGGTCGGTGTCGAGGGCCCGCCGGCAAAGGTCGGCCACGTCGTAGCCGATCAAAGCGGCCGGGACCATGCCGAAGTAGGACAGCACCGAGTAGCGCCCGCCGATGTCGGGCGGGTTCTCGAAGCAGCGGGCGAAGCCTCGGGCGGCGGCCAGCTCGGCCAGCGGGGTGCCGGGGTCGGTGATCACCGCGTAGCGGCTGGGGTCGGGCAGCTGCTCCCAGGCATGGGCCAGGAGCACGTTGGGCTCCAAGGTGGTGCCGGACTTGGACGACACCACCACAAAGGCATCTGAGAAGTCGATGGACCCGACGGTGGCCGGGTGGGTGGTGTCGCACACCACCAGGTGTCGCCCGCCGTCGCTCGGCCGGTCGGACTTGACCGCCTCGAGCACGGCCGGCCCCAGTGACGAGCCGCCCATGCCGAGCAGGACCACGGTGCGCTGCTCGATGCCGCGCGCCCATGAGGACAGAGCGGCGGACTCGTCGGCCATGCGCCGGGGCACCTCCAGCCAGCCCAGGCGATTGGACGAGACGTTCCCGGTCGGCCACAGATCGCTGCGGCGCGACTGCAAGGCATCGAGCAGGGCCCGGGCGTCGTCGGCCACGGCGCTCAGCGCCCGCCGGCCAGGGTGACGGCTTTGTCGCTCAGGGCCTGGAGCAGTTCGTCGAACGACTTGGCGAAGCTGGCCACACCCTCGTCTTCCAAGGTGCGGGCCACGTCGGCCAGGTTGATTCCGGCCTCGGCCAGGGCGTCAAGGGCGCCATGGGCGCCGGCCAGGTCGCCGTCGACGGTGCGGGCGGCCCGGCCGTGGTCCAACCAGGCGTCGATGGTCTGGTCCGGCATGGTGTTGACGGTGTCGGGGCCAACCAGACTGTCCACGTACTTGAGGTCGGGGTAGTCCGGGTTCTTGGTGGAGGTGGATGCCCACAGCGGGCGCTGCAGGTTGGCTCCCCGAGCCACCAGCGCCTCCCATCGCGCGCCGGAGCAGCGCCGCCGGAACAGCTCGTAGGCCAGCTGGGCCTGGGCCACGGCGGCCGTGCCGCGCAGCGACAGGAGGTGCTCGGCCTGCGCCGGCCGGGCGGCGGCGAGGGTCTCGAGCCGGCGGTCCACCTCGGTGTCCACCCGGCTCACGAAGAACGAGGCCACCGAGTGCACCTGCCCGAGGTCGGTCGCACCACCGGCCAGGTGGTCCTCGAGCCCGCCGATATAGGCCTCGATGACCTCGTCATAGCGCTCCAGGCTGAAGAGCAACGTGATGTTGATGTTGCGGCCCTCGCCGATCATGGCGCGGATGGCGGGGATGCCCTCGGCGGTGCCCGGGATCTTCACTAGGAGGTTGGGCTCGTGCACCAGCTGGTGGAAGTGCCGTGCCGCTTCGGTGGTGCCCGCCGTGTCATGGGCCAGCGACGGCGCAACCTCGAGCGAGACGAAGCCGTCGGAGCCGCCCGAGGCGTCGTACACCGAGCGCAGCACGGCCAGGGCGTCGCCGATGTCCTGCTGGACCAAGGCCCAGTAGGCCTCCTCCACCGAGTGGCCGGCGAGGAGGTCGCCGAATTGCTCGTCGTAGTCCGAGCCCGCCTCGATGGCCTTGGCGAAGATGGTGGGGTTCGAGGTCACCCCGCGGATGCCTTGCCCCACCAGGTCGGCCAAGTGGCCGCCGCGCAGATAGTCGCGGCGCAGGTTGTCGATCCACGGGCTCTGGCCCTGCTGCTCGTAGAGGTCGTGCAGCGCGGTCATGTCGTTCCTTTCGTGGGCGCCCTGTCCATGAGCGTGGGCGTCTGTGTCGGCGGGCGGCTGCGCACC
>DATKSG010000059.1:0-10434 GCA_035531775.1 Acidimicrobiales bacterium
CCTGGCCCCGACCGCTGACGGCCAGGGCTACTGGGAAGTGGCCTCCGACGGCGGCATCTTCGCCTTCGGCGACGCCGGCTTCCTCGGCTCCACCGGCGCCATCACCCTGTACCGCCCAGTGGTGGGCATGCAGCGCACGGCCGATGGCCGCGGCTACTGGCTGACGGCTTCTGACGGCGGCATCTTCGCTTTTGGCGACGCCCCGTTCCAGGGCTCGACCGGCGGACAGAACCTGAACGCCCCGGTGGTGTCCATGGCGGCGCCTTCCAACGCCGGGTACTGGCTAGCGGCTTCCGACGGCGGGATCTTCTCCTTCGGAGTGCCGTTCCACGGATCTATGGGGTGAGCGATCGGGGGGGGTGTAGGGGGCCGGCGGGCGGGGACGACCCACCCACCGGCCCCCTTCTGTTTCCGCCACGGCGAAGCCTCAGGCTCGAAGGGGCTCGGCCGTGGCTGCTCTGGCCAGCAGGGCGTGCTCAGCCCACGGCGCACGACGCACCGGCGCCACTCTCGTCCCGACGCCAACCCGGGTGGTCGGTGACGGGCCAGTAATCGCCGGTGCCAGGATCCTGCTCGTAGGCCACCGGTGCGGGCTCTCCGCCGGTCGCCGAGGCGGCGATGGAGGTGACCGCTCGAAGCAGCGCGTCGACATCTTGCGCCGTGGAGGAGATGCCGCAGCTGGCCCGCACCGCCCCCGGCATGGCCCGGTGGTCGCCGGCCAGCACCGAGCGCCGGTACCGGTCCACGTCCTCGGGCGACAAGCCCAGGAGCCGCACGATGTAGGGATGGGCGCAGAAGCAGCCGTGGCGCACGCCGATGCCCCACTCGGCACTCAGGCGGGCCGCCACCAGCGCGTGGTGAGCCCCCTCCACCGCGAAGGAGGCGATGGCCAGCGTGTCGAGGTCGAGGTCGGGGCCGAGCAGCTGCACTCCGTCGATGGCGGCCAGCCCCCGGCGCAGGCGACGGGCCAGAGCCCGCTCGTGCTCGGTGATGGCCTCCCATCCGATGGCGGCCAACTCGTCCATGGCCGCGTGCAGGGCCACGGCGCCGATCACGTTGGGCGACCCGGCCTCTTCGCGCTCGGGTGGGTCGGTCCACACCACCTCGTCCAGGTCCACCAGGTCGACCGCCCCTCCTCCGGCCAGGAAGGGATCGCCGTCGGCGAAGGTGGCACTCGGGCCCACCAGGGCCCCCGATCCGTAGGGGGCGTAGAGCTTGTGGCCGCTCAGCGCCACGTAGTCGGCCGCCGCCGGGATGGGTCGGTGCGGCGCCAGCTGGGCGGCATCGAGCAGCACCGGCACACCGCGGTGGTGCGCCGCTTCGATGATCTCGTCGAGGGGGGGCAGCCATCCGGTTACGTTCGACGCCCCGGTCACCGCCAGTAGGCGCGGCCGCGGCGAGGCTTCGAGGCCGGCCACCACGTCGGCCACCTCGAAGGTGCCCTCGGGTCCGCATTCCACGTAACGCCGCTCGGCCACCCGGGCCCAGGGCAGCAGGTTGGCGTGATGCTCCACCACGGTGGTGAGCACCACGTCGCCGGGGTCGAGGCGCAACCGGTAGGCGAGATGGTTGATGGCCTCGGTGGTATTGCGACACAGGATGGCCACGTCCCGTCCGGGCGACCCCCCGGCGAACTCGAGGGCCCGCCGGCGCGCCGCCTCGTAGGCCTCGGTGGAGCGCCGTGACTTGTAGCCGGCCCCCCGATGCACGCTCGAGTAGCCGGGCACGAACCGCTCCACCGCCCGGGCCACCGCCGTCATGGCACCGGTGGAGGCGGCCGAGTCGAGGTTCACGTAGCGCCGCTCGCTGCCGTCGAGACACGGCACGGTGACGTCGTCGCCCACCAGGGAGGCCAACGCTCCTGGGTCGCTCGTCACCCCTGCATCCTACGGGTGCCCCGGTCGCTCCCGACGCGGCCGGTACCATCGGCAGCGTGCTCGCCGAGGGACACGACGCCGGACATGGCGCCGACCGGGACCCCACGCCCCTGGACCGGGACCCCACGCCGCTGGACACCGGCGTGCTCGACGAGCTCGAGTCGGTCCTCCACGACGTGGAGCGGGCCCTGGCCCGCCTGGACGACGGCTCCTACGGGACGTGCGAGGCGTGCGGAGCGGGGCTCGACCCGGCTGAACTCGAACAGCAGCCGTCGGCCCGCTACTGCCGGGCCCATCTGCCGCTGCGAACAAGCTGACTACGACTACAACTACGACTACGACTTCTTGGTCTCCCAGAAGATGGTGTCGATCTCCTTGATGGCGTCGAGCAACTTCTCGGCCACCGCCGTGTCGGTGGTCTTCTTGGCCTCACCCGCCGCCTTGGTGGCCTTCCAGAACAAGTCGTGCAGTTGCGGGTGCTTCTCGAGGTGCTCGGGCTTGAAGTAGTCGGTCCACAGCACCCACAGGTGGTGCTTGACCAGATCGGCGCGCTGCTCTTTGATCGAGATGGCGCGCTCTTTGAACACCGGGTCGTCGGAGGTGTTGAACTTCTCCATGCAGCCCTTCACCGATTCGGCCTCGATGCGGGCTTGGGCCGGGTCGTAGACACCGCAGGGGAGGTCGCAGTGGGCGTGAGCGACGGCGGGGGCGGAGAGCCGGTCGAGGGAGACGAGCAAGTGGTCCAGGATGCGCACGTGCAGAGCTCCTTGAATCGAGGTGGGCGTCCCACCTTATTCGGCTACGTCCGGTCTGTGGCCGGGGCGGCGGCCTGGGCCGTGGGAGCCGTGGTGAAGATGGGCGGGGTCGTCATGGGAGTGCGGAGGGTGGTCGTCGAGGGTGACAGCATGCTGCCCACCCTGGCACCGGGCGACCGCCTCCTCGTGCGGCGCACTCGGCGCATCAAGGTCGGAGACCTGGTGGCCGTGCCCGACCCTCGACTGCGCTCCCGGCTGCTGGTGAAACGCGTGGAGGCCCTCGACGGCCGGTGGCTCACGGTGGCCGGCGACAACGAGCGGGAGAGCAGTGACAGCCGCCACTTCGGTCCGTTGCCCCGGCGCTCGGTGCGGGGGATGGTGCTACGTCGCTACGCCCCCTCGAGCCGGGCCGGCCCTGTGCGCTGAACCACCCGGCCCTGTGCGCTGAACCACCCGGCCCGGGCCCGGACCACTCGGCCCCAGGCCCGGTCAGCCACTGTCGTCGGAGTACGATCGATCCATGGCCTGGCTGGACAACGAGCTCGAACGGCTCTTCGCTCCCGACTATCTCGCCGACCTGTCCGAACACCCGCTCGAGGAACTGCGCGCCATGCGGTCCGAATGCGACCAAGCCGAAACGGCGGCGTCCTATCTCCGTCGTGTGGCCCAGGGTCGCCTCGACATCGTCCAGGGAGTGCTGGCGCGACTGGGCACCGTTGGGGCTGACACCGGCCTGGCCGGGCTGGTCGAGGACCTGACGAGCATCATCGGCGGCGGCCCCCAGAGGCCCCCCGGCCCCGGGCGCCTCCCGGCGCAGATGTCGCCGGACATGGAGGCCCACGACCTCACCGAGGAGATCGACGCCGTGCTCGACGCCACCCGCATCGGCGAGCTGCCCGGCATGGGGGAAGCCGAGCTGCGGACCATGGCCGCCGAGCTCATCGCCATCGAGGGCCGCATCTCCGAGCAGCGTCGACAGCTGCACCAACGCATCGACGCGCTCCAGGGCGAGATCGTCCACCGCTACAAGTCAGGCCAGGCGTCTCCCGACGGCCTGCTCACCTGAGCCCGGCGCCCGATCCGTGCCCAAGCAGCTCCCCGATCGCTGGCACGACCTCGGCGCCTTCATCCGCGAGCAGCGCAGCACTTCGAGGTTGTCGCTGCGGCGCCTTTCGGAGCTGGCCGGCATCTCGAACCCGTATCTGAGTCAGATAGAGCGGGGCCTGCGCCGGCCGTCGGCCGAGATCCTCCAGCAGATTGCCAAGGCCCTGCGAATCTCGGCCGAGACCCTCTATGTCCAGGCCGGCATCCTGGAGCCGGGGACCGGCCAGGCCGACCTGGCCCGGGAGATCCTGGCCGACCCCCACCTGAGCGAGGACCAGAAGCAGGCCCTCATCCGCATCTACCTGTCGTTCCGCCACGAGGCCGATGCCGAGGCCCCGGCCGCCACCGGGACGGCCCCGGAGGCCAGCCGGTAGGCTCGCCGCCGTGCGACGGCTGGCTGTGCTCTCGCTGCACACGTCGCCGCTGGCCCAACCCGGCACCGGGGACGGCGGCGGCATGAACGTCTACGTGCGCGAGCTGTCCACCGCGCTGGCCCGCGCCGGCGTCGAGTGCGACGTGTACACCCGGGCCTGGTCCGAAGACCTGCCGGCCACGGTGGCCGTCGAGCCCGGCCTGCGTCTGCACCACGTGCCCGCCGGCCCCCTCGGCCCCATGGCCAAGGAGGCGCTGGCATCGGTGGTGGACGAGTTCGCCGACAACGTGGCCGCCCTGATGCGGGTCGGAGCCGGTGCCCCGGGCCTGGCCGAGGTGGGGTTCGACGCCCTGCACGCCAACTACTGGCTGTCGGGACTGGCCGGCCACCGCTTGAAGCACGAGCTCGAGCTGCCTCTGGTCTCCACCTTCCACACCCTGGCCCGGGTGAAGGCCGAAGCCAGTCCTGAGGAGATGTCGAGCGACGAGCCCCACCGCCGGGCCGAGGCCGAGGCCTCGGTCATGGCCTGCTCGGACATCGTGCTGGCCTCGTGCACCGTCGAGGCCGAGCAGCTAGCCGCCCTCTACGACGGCGACCGGGGGCGCATCCGGGTGGTGGCGCCCGGCGTCGACCACGCCTTCTTCGGCCCCGGCCACAGGCCCCAGGCCCGCCGGGCCCTGGGGCTGCCCGAGGATGTTCCGCTGCTTCTGTTCGTGGGCCGGCTGCAGCCCTTGAAGCGCGCCGACGTGGCCGTGGCTGCCACCGCCGCTGTCCGCGGTGCCCACCTGGTAATCGTCGGCGGCCCGAGCGGGCCGCGCGGCGATGCCTACCGGGCCGAGGTCGAGAAGTTGGTGGCGACGGCCGGGGTGAGCGACCGGGTGTGGTTCGTGGACCCCCAGCCGCACGAGCTGCTGTCGACCTACTACCGCGCCGCCGACGTGTGCATCGTGCCCAGCCGGTCGGAGTCCTTCGGGCTGGTGGCCCTGGAGGCCGCCGCCTGCGGCACGCCGGTGGTGGCCTCGGCCGTGGGCGGGCTCACCACCTTGGTGGACCACGGCCGCACCGGCTACCTGGTGGACGACCCGAGCGCGTCCTCCTTCGCCGCCGCCATCGAGCGCGTCCTCGGGGACCCGGTGCTGGCCCAGCGCCTGGGGACCGCCGCCGTTCTCGAGGCCCGGCGCTATACGTGGGCCCACTCGGCCGCCGTGCTGCGCACCACCTACGAGGAGCTGGCCGCCGGCAACCTCGTCGAGTGCCGCTGACCGCACCGGACTTCGCCCGGTGCCCTTGGCCCGTATCTCCACCCCCGAAGAGGCGGCCGCCTGCGGTCAGGTGATCGAGCACTGGTCGGCGGCGCGTCTGGCCGAGGGCGGTGCCCTGGTGGCGGTGGACCGCCAGCCCGATGCGGCGCGCTGGTACCTGCGCCTGGCCGGCGACGACAAGGACTTCGTCACCGTCTGGCTCACCGTCCGCCAGCGCACACTGCACCACGAGGCACAGGTCATGCCGGCGCCCGACACGGAAGTGGAGCGCGTCTACGAGTACCTGCTGCGTCGCAACGCCGACCTGCATCAGATGCGCTTCGCCCTCGGCGCCGAGGACGCCGTGTACCTGGTGGGAGAGATGCCGGTGGCCGACGTCTGTGACGACGAGCTGGACCGCATCATCGGCTCGTCGCTTGCCTACGTGGACGACGTGTTCCCCACCGTCATGGAGATCGGCTTCGCCGGCCGCTACCGCGCCCGGCGCCGTGGCCCCCAAGGGCCCCGGCGGTAGCCTCCGGCCATGACGCCGAGATTGGTGGTGGTGGGCGGGGGCCGGATGGGCACCGCCCTCGTGCGCGGGCTGTTGTCCGCCGGCTGGTACCCGGGTGACGTGATGGTGTCGGAGGTCGATGCCCGCCGGCGCGCCGAGCTCGCCGGCGAGCTGCCCGGCGTGGCCGTGGTGACGGAGCCGGCGGCAGCCGAAGGTGCCGTGCTGGCCGTGAAGCCGGGCGTGGCCGAGGAAGCCTGTGGCGCGCTGAAGGCGGCCGGGGTCCCCCGGTGGTTGTCGATCATGGCCGGCATCCCCCTCGAGCGTCTCGAGGCCTGGGCCGGCCCCGGCGTCGCCGTGGTGCGGGCCATGCCCAACACGCCGGCGCTGGTCGGGGCGGGCATGTCGGCTGTCTCCGGTGGCTCGGGGGCGTCCCCAGCCGACCTGACTTGGGCCGAGGAGCTGCTAGGCGCCGTGGGGGAGGTGGTCCGGGTCCCCGAGGCCGAGATCGACGCCGTCACCGGGGTATCGGGGTCGGGCCCGGCCTACATCTTCCTGGTCACCGAAGCCCTGGCCGAGGCCGGGGTGGCGGCCGGGCTGGCCCCCGAGATGAGCCGCCAACTGGCCCGCCAGACCGTGGTGGGGGCCGGGCGGCTCCTGGCTGAGCCGGGCGCCGACCCCGCTTCGCTGCGGGCCCAGGTCACATCGCCCGGGGGCACCACAGCGGCGGCGCTGGCCGTGTTGGAGGAGGCCGGGTTGCGCCGGGCCTTTGCGTCGGCTGTCCAGGCTGCCGCCGCACGGTCCCGGGAGATGGGAATGCACGGCTCCTGACCTGGGATTTCTCGATGGCCCCTTTTCCACATTTGCCACAATGGCGTACAGTCGCCTCAGGCGGAGAGGGGTGATTCCACTGAGTGCTGAAGACGGTGCCAACGCCCGCTACCTAACGGTACGCGAGGTGGCTGGAACGCTACGGGTGTCCAACATGACGGTCTACCGGCTGATCAACGCCGGGCAGCTCCCGGCGGTGCGGGTGGGCAAGTCCTTCCGGTTGCGCGAGGACGACGTCAACCGCTACCTGGCGGATCGCTACACCCAGGCCGGCTGAACGGCCCGGGTCGCACCGGGGGGGTAGGCCGGTGACCGGCCGTGGTGGCGGCTGCATCTTCCTGCTGAGCGACTACGGCCAGGTCGACGAGTTCGTCGGGGTGCTGCGTGCCGTGGCCGCCCGTCTGGCTCCCGGGGCGCCCGTCGTCGACCTCACCCACGACGTGGCGGCCTTCGACGTCCGGGCCGGGGCCCAGGCCCTGTGGCGAGCCGCCGCCCACCTCGGCCCCGGTGTGGTGGTGGCCGTGGTCGACCCCGGCGTCGGCGGAGCGCGCCGCCCCGTGGCCCTCGGCCTCGGCGCTGGCGCTGGCGATGGCGATGGCGATGGCGTCACCGGCCCGAGCGCCTTGGTGGGCCCCGACAACGGGTTGCTCATGGAGGCGGCCGGCGCCCTCGGAGGCGTGCGCCAGGCGGTGGAGCTACGCCGCGACCGGTCTGTGTCCTCGACCACCTTCGACGGGCGCGACGTGTTCGTCCCCGCTGCATGCGCCCTGTGGCGCGGCGAGCCGCTCGCCTCGCTCGGCGACGGCCTGGCGCCGTCGGACCTGGTGACGCTCGATCCTCTGTTGGTGCGCGCCGGCGGCGGCCGGCTCGAGGCCGAGGTGACATGGGTGGACCGATTCGGCAATGTGCAGCTGGCCGCCACCACCGACCACCTGTGCCAAGCCGGGCTGTCGGGCCCGGCCTCGCTGCAGCTGGCGCTCCCGGGTGACGCCACCCGGGGCCTGCACCGGGTGGGGAGCTTCGCCGAGCTCGGCGACCTCCCGGGCGAGGGCGGGTCTGAGCCGGTGGGGCTGTTGGTGGACGCCAACGGCCGGCTGTCGTTGGTGTGCGACCGCCGTCGGGCCGCTACCGTGCTCGCCGTGCGAGTCGGCGACACCGTCGTGGTGCGGTCCACATGAACCTGGCTTTACTGGTCGAGTCCCACGACGGCGAGGCCCCGGCCATGCACGACGGCTCTCGTTTTCAGTCGTGGGGCGAGGTGCGCCGCCGCGCCGCCGGGGTGGCCGACGCCCTGCAGCATGCCGGGGTGCGGCCCGGCGACCGGGTCGGGTTGGCCTGGCCCACGTCGGTCGAGTTCGTGGCCGCCTACCTCGCCGTCCTGGCCACCGGGGCCGTGGCCGTCCCTCTCAACCCCAACAGCCCGGCGTCGGAGTTGGCCGGCGAGCTGGCCTCGTTGTCGCCCACGGTGGTCCTGGCCGGCGGCAACGCCCGCGCCGCCCTGGCCGGCGGCCCGGTGGCCGGCGCCCCCGTGCTCGACGAGATGGCGCCCCCGGCTTCGGAGGACCACCTGGTCGTGGTGGAGCGCCGGCCCGAGGACCTGGCCGTGCTCCTGTTCACGTCCGGCACCGCCGGTGCCCCCCGTGCCGCCATGCTGAGCCACGGCAACCTGGTGGCCAACCTGCGCCAGATGCTCGACCTGCCCGGCGAGATCTCGCGTCCCGACGACGTGGGTCTGGCCGCCGTGCCGCTCTTCCACATCTTCGGCTTGAACGTCGCCCTGGGCCTGGCCCTGGCCACCGGCGCCGCCTTGGTGCTCGAGGAGCGCTTCGACGCCGCGGCCTCCTTGGAGTCGGCTCGCCGGCTCGGGGTCACCAACCTCCTCGGGGCACCGGCCATGTTCGCCGCCTGGGCCGACCTGCCCGGTGCCGACGAGGGTGCGCTGGCCGGGGTCCGTCGGGCCATCTCCGGGGCGGCCGACCTGCCGGCCGAGGTGGCCAGCCGCTTCGAGAAGCGTTTCGGGGTCACCGTGTGGCAGGGCTACGGGCTCACCGAGGCATCGCCGGCGGTGTGTACCGCCCTCGGCACCGGCCGGCACCGCCCCGGCTCGGTGGGCCGCCCGTTGCCCGGTGTGGCCGTGCGCGTGGTCGACGACGCCGGCGTCGACGTGCTCGACGGGGACCCGGGCGAGGTCTGGGTGCGCGGCCCCAACGTCTTTGCCGGCTACTGGGACGACCCGGCCGCCACCGCTGAGGTGCTCGACGCCGAAGGTTGGCTGCACACCGGCGACATCGGCGTCATAGGCGAGGACGGCGACATGTTCATCGTCGACCGACAGAAGGACCTCGTCATCGTGTCGGGCTTCAACGTCTTCCCGGCCGAGGTCGAGAACGTGGCGCGGGCGGTGCCCGGTGTCCTCGACGCCGTGGTGGTGGGGCGTCCCGACGCCACTACCGGCGAGTGCATCGAGCTGGTGGTGCTGGCCTCGCCCGGTGCCGGTGTAACCGAAGAGGCCCTACGCCGGGCGTGCGCGGCGTCGTTGGCCCGCTACAAGTGCCCGACCACGATCAGGTTCGTGGACGAGTTGCCGCGCGGGCTGACGGGGAAAGCGCTTCGCCGGGTGCTGCGCGACCAGTCGGGCTGACCAATTCGGCTGGCGCGAGCGCCGGTCCCGGCAGCGATGATGGCGGCGCCGGGCCCGGGCTCGAGGCCAGCAGGAAGCCCACGAACAGCACGGCCACGCCGATGGCCAAGGTGACGGCGAACGCCGTCATCTGGTCGGCCACCGAATTGAGCAGCCCGCTCGCTCCGGTGACCAGGGTGCCGGCCGCCACCACCACCGTGCCGAGGGCCCGGCGTCCGCCCAGGGCCGGCCTGGCCCTGGCCACCCACCGCCCGCGGGCCACGCTCCACAGCGCACCGCCCACGATGACGAGCGTGGCGCCGCCCGAGGCCACTCCGGCCATGGCCCTGGGCAGCACCCCCAACACGTGCGATCCCTGGGCCAGCCGGTGCGCGGGAAGGGCTTGGGTGAAGCGGGTGCTCACCATGACGCCCGCCGCGAAGCCGCCTCCGGCGGCGGTGGCCCAAGCCGCCGCGTCTCCGGCCCGGCGGCCCCAAAGCAGGTACACGGTCCCGAGGGCCAGCACCGGCACGTCGAGGATGGCGCCCACCAGATAGAACAGCCGGTAAGCGGTGCCGTCCCACCCACCCGAGGCGCCGGTGGCCAGGGCTCCGGCGGCCACGGCGAACAGGGCCAGGGCCACGCTCCAGGCCAGCTCGTGCCGGCCCCGGCGGGCCATGAAGCGCTCCCAGGTGCATAGCGAGGCGGCAGTCGCCACCAAAGCCGCACCCACGGCAAAAGCGGTGTCGAGCACGGTGGATCAGCCTACGACGGCACCGCTGCGCCCGGGTCGGGCGGGCCCGACTTGGTGTGTCGCCCCACTGCGTCGGTACGATCCGCCACCGTGGGCACTGTTCGGTCGCGTCGTATCCCGGAGGCGACCGTGGCGCGGCTGCCGGTCTACCAGCGCATCCTCCTGGAGATGGTGCGGGCCGGCACGGCCACCGTGTCGTCGGAGCAGTTGGCCGACATGGCTCGTGTGAACGCCTCCAAGGTGCGCAAGGACCTGTCGTTCCTCGGCTCCTTCGGCACCCGGGGTTCGGGATATGACGCCGAGTTCCTCCTGGCCCACATCGACAAGGAGCTCGGCCTCGACCACCGACTCGAACTCGTCGAAGTGGT
>DATKSG010000060.1:0-45027 GCA_035531775.1 Acidimicrobiales bacterium
CCAGCACGATCAGCGGCGTGCCTTCGGCCTGGTACCGCATCGAGGCGTCGAAGATGCTCATCTCCTCGCCATCGGGGAGGTGGCGGGTGACCCCTCCCTCGGTGCCCGGCGCCAGCAGGTTGCGCAGCCTGACGTTGGCGAAGGTGCCGCGCATCATGACCTCGTGATTGCCGCGACGCGCCCCGTAGGAGTTGAACTCGCTGTGCTGCACGCCGTGGGAGGTGAGGTAATCGCCGGCCGGCGACGATGCCTTGATCGAACCGGCCGGGGAGATGTGGTCGGTGGTCACGCTGTCGCCCAGCACGGCCAGGACCCGGGCACCGGCGATCTCGGCCACCGGCGCCGGCTCCATGGCCAGGCCCTCGAAGAACGGCGGCTGTAGGACGTAGGTGGACGTGCCGTCCCATCCGAAGGTGTCTCCGGTGCCTACGTCGAGCGACTGCCAGCGCTCGTCGCCGGTGAAGACCGAGCCGTAGCGTTTGCGGAACATCTCCGACGTGACCGCTGTCCGGACCGCCTCGTTAACCTCGGCGCTCGACGGCCAGATGTCACGCAGGAACACCGGAGCGCCGCTCGGGTCATGGCCAAGGGGCTCGGTGACGAGGTCCACGTCCATGGAGCCGGCCAGGGCATAGGCGACAACCAGCGGCGGAGAGGCCAGGTAGTTGAGCCGTACGTCGGGATGGATGCGCCCCTCGAAGTTGCGGTTGCCCGAGAGCACGGCCGCCACCGACAGGTCGCCGTCACGCACGGCCTCGGACACCCCGGGCAGCAGCGGGCCCGAGTTCCCGATGCAGGTGGTGCAGCCGAAGCCCACCAGCTGGAACCCGAGTTGCTCGAGGGGGTCGAGCAGGCCGGCCCGCTCGTAGTAATCCATGACCACCCGTGAACCGGGTGCCAGTGAGGTCTTGACCCAGGGCCGGCTGCTGAGCCCCCGGGCCACCGCCTTCTGGGCCAGCAGGCCGGCGGCCAGCATGACCTGGGGGTTGGAGGTGTTGGTGCAGCTGGTGATGGCGGCGATGACCACATGCCCGTCGGCCACCTGCGACGATCCCGGCGCCTCGGCCTCGGCCTTGGCTCGGGCGTCGTCGTCGTGGCGCCCGGGCTGCTTGGCCAGCGCGGCTCGGAATCCAGCCTTGGTGGCCGACAGCGCCACGCGGTCCTGCGGGCGCGCTGGGCCGGCCAGGCTCGGCTCCACCGTGCCCAGGTCCATTTCTACGTGCTCGGAGAACACCGGGTCGGCCTGACCTTCCGCCCGGAACATGCCTTGTTCCTTGGCGTAGGCCTCGACCAGGGCCACGTGTTGTTCGTCGCGGCCGCTGAAGCGGAGATAGGACAGCGTCACGTCGTCGATCGGGAAGATGACGCTGGTGGCTCCGTACTCGGGGGTCATGTTGCCGATGGTGGCCCGGTTCTCGAGCGGCAGCTCGCCCAGGCCCGGCCCGTATACCTCCACGAACTTCCCCACTACCCCGTGATGTCGCAAGAGCTCTGTGATGGTGAGCACCAGATCGGTGGCCGTCGCCCCCTCGGGGAGGCGTCCCGTCAGGCGCAGTCCCACCACCGGCGGCACCAGCATGGTGAGGGGCTGGCCCAACATGGCCGCCTCGGCCTCGATGCCACCGACGCCCCAGCCGAGCACGCCGAGGCCGTTGACCATGGTCGTATGGGAGTCGGTGCCCACCAGCGTGTCGGGGAACGCCCAGCCGTCGTCGGTGGCGAACACCACTCGGGCCAGGTATTCCAAGTTGACTTGGTGACAGATCCCGGTCCCCGGGGGCACCACCCGGAAGCCGCTGAAGGCTTGCTGGGCCCACCGCAGGAGCTGATAGCGCTCGATGTTGCGGCTGTACTCCACGTCCACGTTGGTGGCGAAGGCGCCCGCCGTGCCCGACGCCTCGGCGATGACCGAGTGGTCGATGACCAGTTCGACCGGCACCAGGGGGTTGATGCGGGCGGCGTCCCCGCCCAGTGCGGCCAGGGCGTCGCGCATGGCGGCCAGGTCCACCACGGCCGGCACGCCGGTGAAGTCCTGCATGAGCACGCGCTCGGGGGTGAAGGCGATCTCGGGGGCCACCGCCGACCCGCCCGCCTGACGCGTGGCCCACGATGCCACCGCCTCGATGTCAGCTGCCTGCACGTGGAGCCCGTCCTCGTGACGAAGGAGGTTCTCGAGAACCACCTTCATGCAGTACGGGAGCCGGTCGATCTCGAACCGGCCGGCCAGGGCGCCGAGCCGGTGGATGTCGTAGGTGCGGTCGCCGACGGCGAGGGTCGAATGGGTGTCGAACGTGTTCGCGCCAGCGTGTCGGGTAGCCATGGGGCCCATTCTGCTCCGAGCCGGAGCGGGCCGACACCCGGGTCCGGTTCGGCCCAGGCGCTCGTCAGGGCGCTGACGCCCGGCGCGCTGGTCGCCGGTAGGGTCGGATCGGTCGCCGCCAGCGCAAAAGGAGCCTCCATGCAGATACGGAAATTGGGCAGCCAAGGCCTCGAGGTGTCGGCTCAGGGCCTCGGTTGTATGGGCATGAGCCAGTCCTACGGCCCGTCCGACGAGAGCGAGTCGATGGCCACCATCCACCGGGCCTTGGAGCTCGGGGTCAACTTCCTCGACACGGCCGACATGTACGGCCCCTTCACCAACGAGGCCCTGGTGGGCAAAGCCATCGCCGGCCGCCGCCACGAGGTGGTGCTAGCCACCAAGTTCGGCAACGAGCGGCGCCCCGACGGTTCCTTGGTGGGCGTGAACGGGTCGCCCGAGTACGTGAGGAAGGCCTGCGATGCCTCGCTGGCGCGCCTCGGGGTCGATCACATCGACCTCTACTACCAGCACCGCGTCGACACCACGGTGGCCGTTGAGGAGACTTGGGGGGCGATGGCCGAGCTGGTGGCTGCCGGCAAGGTCCGCTACCTCGGGATCTCCGAAGCGGCTCCCTCCACCATCCGCCGCGCCCATTGCACCCACCCGGTGACGGCACTGCAGTCGGAGTACTCGCTATTCAGCCGCGACCCCGAGGACGGTTTCCTCGACACCGTGCGCCAGCTGGGCATCGGCTTCGTGGCCTACAGCCCGCTCGGGCGCGGCTTCCTTTCGGGCGAGATCACGAGCCCGGACCAGTTCGCCGCTGACGACTTCCGCCGCAACTCGCCTCGCTTCAAGGGGGACAACTTCGACAAGAACCTGGCCGTGGTGCGCAAGGTGGCCGAGTTGGCGCGCTCCAAGGGAGTGGAGCCGGCGCAGCTGGCCTTGGCCTGGGTGCTGGCCCAGGGCGAGGACGTGGTACCCATCCCGGGCACCAAGCGCCGCTCGAACCTCGAGCAAAACGTGGCCGCCCTCGATATCGAGTTGGGACCCGACGACCGGGCGGCCATCGAGGCGGTGGCCCCCAAAGGGGTGGCCAGTGGGGCGCGCTACCCCGAGGAGCACATGGCCAGGGTCAACGTCTGACCCCTCAGCCGAACGCCTCCACGGCGTCGGCCCCGGCCACCACCACCAGCCCGTCGCCGGCGCCGGCGGCGGCGGCGAAATGGGCCGGCGTGCCGGTCTGGAGGGGCAAGGTCCACCTGGTGGCACCCGACAGCGGGTCGATCCCGTAGAGGACCGACGCCCCCGGGTCCACGCTCCACACCACGTCGCGCTCCAGCGTCGGCGACCCGGCCCCACCGCAGTGGGCGTGGGGGCTTCGGTTGTGCCGGGGGTCGCCATGGTGCCGGTGCCGGCACCGCAGGCTCCGAACGCCAGAGCAGCCACTGTGGCGAACACGAGACACTGCAACAAGTGCACAGTGAAATGGTGTCCTGTGGCGTGGCGTGGCGCGATGGGCGCAGTCTTGCGCCTAAAAAAAGGACTTAAGTCCCAAATGCGGCCCTTCATAGGGACTTTTTCTGTCCGTAGCTTTAAAGTTCGTGACGAAGGCTTCGTCACGGTCTGAGGGATAGCGGCCTTCGAACGTCTCGACCGGCAAGGGGGCACGTGTCGATGATCAGCCGGTGGGTCGGTGTCGGCAGCGCATCGCTGCCGGACGCCAAGGCGGCTGGGGCCGCGGCCACGGAGGACGCCCTCCGCAGCCCGGACCCCCGCCTACTGCTTGTGTTCAGCTCCGAGTCCTATGACCCCAAGGCGCTGCTCGAGGGAATCGAAGCGGTGGCGCCCGAGGTGGAGCTGATCGGGTGCACCACAGCCGGCGAGATCGCGGGCTCGGGGCCGGGTGATGCCGGTGTCGTGGTGCTGGCCCTGGGCGGGGACGGCTTCTCGGTGGCTACGTCGGCGTCCGCTGTCCACGACGGGCTGCGCAGCGCCGGGGCAGCGGTGGCTTCGTGCGCCAGCAAGGTAAGTGACAGCCCACACCGGGCCCTGCTGCTGCTCACCGACGGGTTGGCCGGGGACCAGCAGGAGATCGTGCGGGGCGCGTACTCGGTGGTGGGGGCCGAGATCCCGTTGGTCGGTGGGTGCGCCGGGGACGGGCTCAAGATGGAGGCGACGCTGCAGTTCCACGGGGCCGATGTCCTGTCCCATTCGGTAGTAGCGGCGGTGCTTGGATCCGAGGCGCCGCTGGGCATCGGTGTGCACCACGGATGGCGCCGCGTGGGTGAGCCCATGTTGGTGAGCTCGAGCGACGCCAATCGCGTCTTCCTGCTCGACGACGAGCCGGCCCTCGATGTCTACCTGCGGAGGTTGTATGCCCCCGACGAGGCACGCAACGACGCCGGCGCTTTCACCCGTTTCGCCTTGACCCACCCCCTGGGGCTCAGCCGCCGCAGCGGTGAGGAAGTGCGGTTCGTCGCCGGAGCCGACTTCGCCGATCGCTCGCTCACCTGTGTGGCCCATGTCCCTCAGGGTGGTCTCACCTGGTTTATGGAAGGCGATGCCGCCTCTGTGATGGCCGCCACCGACGCCGCTTGCCTTGACGCGTTGGGTCAGCTCCAAGGCGCTCCGCCGCTGGGCTTCGTGGCCTTCGACTGCATCGCCCGGCGCGGTGTGCTCGGGGCACCGGGAATAACCGAGGAGGTCACCCGCATCGCCGAGCACGCCCGAGGTGCGCCGGTGGCCGGCTTCTACACCTACGGGGAAATCGCACGCACCCAGGGCACCGGGGGATTCCACAACCAGACGCTGGTCGTCCTGGCCCTGGCCTGAGCGCCGTGGACACCCTGGCCTGGTCGGCCCAGCAGCTGGCTGAGTACCTGGCCGCCGTGAGCGCCTACGACGACGGCGCCGCTGCCATGCACGGGGCGGTCGAGCTGGCTGCCGAGGCCCTCGAGGCCGAAGTGGCCGCTCTGGTGCGCGACGGCGCGGTGGTCACGTCGGTGGGCTTCCCTGTCGGCCGCACGCCGGTGGAAGCCCTGGTGGCGGCGTCGATGTCCGGAGCCATGATCGAGGTGCCGGGGGCCGGATCGTGCCACCTGCTACGAGTGCCTGTGGAGCTGACCGACGGCGACTGCACCTTGGTGCTGGCCCGTTCCGGATCCGGTTTCAGCCGCGAGGAGGTGAGCCTGCTGCGGGCCATGAACAGGGTCCTATCGCTCACCCTCGGCAACATCGAGACCCTGGCGTCGCTGCGAGAGCGGCAACGACTGCTGGAGAAGCTGTCGAAGATCCAGCGGTCGATCTCCTTGCGGGCTCCACTACCTGACGTCTTCGGCGCCATTACGGCTGGTGCAGCCGAGCTCCTCGGTGACGACATGGTCACGCTCTACCTGGTGGACCCTGGCGACACTGCGTCGCTGGTGGCGGCGTCGATGATCGGCATGCCGAGCACCTTGACTCTGGAGCATGCGCGTATGCGGGTGGGCCATGGGGTGACGGGTTTGGCCGTGGCCGAGGACCGGCTGGTGGTGGTGGAGGGTTACGGCAACGAACCGGCGGCCGATGTTCGAGCCGTGCGCGCCGGTGTCGAGGCGACCATGGCGGCTCCGGTCCACGACCACGGCGATGTCATCGGTGCCCTGGTGGTCGCCTCGCTCCGGGTGGGCCGTCTCTACAGCGAAGCCGAACGGGATCTGCTGCTGGCCTTCGCCGAGCACGCCAGCCTGGCCGTCACCGACGCCAAGACGGTCGAGGAGCTGCATGAGGCGGTAGGGGCCGCCACGTACCGGGCTCTGCACGACTCGCTTACCGGGCTGGCCAACCGCACCCGGTTCCTCGACCGGCTGTCACACGCCGTGTCGATCCGGCGTCCACCGGCCACCGTGCTGTCGGTGCTGTACGTGGACGTCGACGACTTCAAGATCGTGAACGACCGATTCGGGCACGGCACCGGTGACCTGCTATTGGTGGAGGTGGCTGATCGACTCAACGGGGCGGTAAGGGTCGGTGACACGGTGGCTCGGCTCGGGGGTGACGAGTTCGCCGTGCTGCTCGAGACGGCCTCGGGCCTGGCCGACGTGTCGGCGGTGAGCCGACGTATCCTCCATTCGTTCTCGGCGCCCTTCGTCCTGGGTGATGTCGAGGTGGGCTCCGGGGCCAGCATCGGAGTGGCGGTCCAGGACGCCGGCAACTGGTCGGCCGACGAGTTGTTGCGCAATGCCGATGTGGCCATGTACCGGGCCAAGAACGCCGGCAAGGGCTGCGTGGTGGTCTTCGAATCGGCCATGTACGAAGCACTGCTGGATCGCCTCGACTTGGAGTCGGACCTCCGGCAGGTGGTCGAGGCCGGGCGGATCGAGGTCTTCTTCCAACCCATCGTGGCTCTCGAAGGCGATCGTGTGGTAGGGGTGGAGGCTCTGGCCCGATGGTCGCACCCCGAACGCGGCGATGTCCCCCCCTCGACCTTCATCGCCCTGGCCGAGGAGACGGGCCTCATCATCGAGCTGGGGCGCCAGGTGTTGGCCCATGCCTGTCGATGGGCCGGTGCCTGGCGCCGGTCCCATCCGGACGCCGATCTCTTCGTGAGTGTCAACTTGTCGACCTCACAACTGCAGGACCCGGGCCTACTGGGATCGGTGCGGCGGGCCCTTGCCCAAGGCGGGATACCCCCGGCAGCCTTGGTGATGGAGATCACCGAGAGTGTCCTCATGCAGGACACCGACCTGACCATGCTCCGGCTCCAGCAGCTCAAGGACATCGGGGTGCGCCTGGCCCTCGACGATTTCGGCACCGGGTACTCGTCGCTCAGCTACCTCCGGCGGTTCCCGGTGGACATGTTGAAGATCGACCGTTCCTTCGTGAGCGCGCTGCATGCCGGTGACGAGGTTCAGCGCCTGACTGAGGCCATCATTGCTCTGGGCACGGCCCTGGGGCTCGAATGCCTCGGTGAGGGCGTGGAGCACGAGGACGAAGCCGTCGCCTTGCGCGGGATCGGGTGCAGCCTGGCACAGGGGAACTATTTCGCCGGCGCCATGGACCAGGCCAAGCTCGAGGAGTTCCTCGAAGCTCGGCCCCCGGAGGTGGTGGTCCACCTGGCCGGCTGAGGCGTGGTGAAGTGGCGGCCATGGACCACGCCCATACCGGCGCCGGAAAGGTGAGGGTCGGATTCTTCTCCTTCACGGAGGTGACCGATCCAGACCAGCACCGCGCCTACAACGAGTGGCACCAGCTAGACCACATGCCCGAGCAGTTCCCGCTGGCCGGGGTGGCCTGGGGTCAGCGTTGGGTGTCCACCCCGGCGTGCCGGGCCGCCCGGGCCGTGGACGAGGCACCACTAAGGCCCGTCCATTACATGACTCTGTACCTCATGACGGACCCGGTCGAGGAGACACTCGACAGCTTCGCCGCCTTGGGCCGGCGCTTGCGCCAGCTGGGCCGCTTCCACGAGCACCGGACGTCGCACCTGTCGGGTCCCTGGTCGGTGGTCGGGGCGTTGGCGGCTGACCGGGTGCTCGTGTCGGGGGCGGCTGTGCCGTTCCGGCCCAACACCGGCGTCTACGTCGTGGTGGAGGCGCCAGTGGACGACGAGCCCGACGTGGGCGCCCGGGCCGTGCCTGCGCGGGCCGACGTAGCCGAGCTTCTCGCCGTGGACGGCGTGGCCGGGGTGTGGTCGTTCGCCCCCCTAGCCCGATACGGCCGCTGGGATCCAGGGGGGCACCGGATCACCGTCTGCTATCTCGACGGCGATGTCATGACGGCAGCCGCTGGCCTCGGCTCGATAGTAGACCAAGGAGCCACCGGAACAAGCAGACGGTTCGAAGCGGTCCTGGCCGGGCCCTTCGAGACGATCAGCCCGTGGCGGTGGGACTGGTTCGAGGGCAGTTGAGGTCCGCATCCTGAGTAGATGGAATTGGAGACTCTCGATTGGACGAAGTTGCGAGGGGTTGCCGCGCTCTCTCAGGAGATCACTTGGACCCTGACGCGATGCCCAACCTGAACTCAGTCGAGGTGGCCGATTCGAGTAAGGGTCACGCCAAACGCCGGCCGGGGGCATCCCTGCGGGCCACTTCCGGACCCGTCAGAAGCGCACCGTCACAGCTCCACGATCACCTTGCCGGTGTTGCCACCGGTGAAGAGCAGGTTGAGCGCGTCGGGAGCTTGTTCCAGGCCGGCCACCACATGCTCGACATGGCGCAGGCGCCCGTCGGCCAACCAGCCGGCCAACTCCAGCTGGGCGGCGGGAAAACGCTCGAGGTAGTCGAGGATGATGAAGCCCTCCATCCGACCTCGCTTGATGATGAGGTTGAGCAGGTTGGCCGGGCCCTTGGGTGCCTCGGTGTCGTTGTAGGCCGAAATGGCGCCGCACAGCACAACGGTCCCCCGCATGGCCAGCTGGCCAAGGCAGATGTCGAGGATGTCGCCGCCCACGTTGTCGAAGTACAGGTCGATGCCCTGGGGACAGTGGCGTCGCAGCGCTTTGGCCACGTCCTCGTGGCGGTAGTCGACGGCGGCGTCGAACCCGAGCTCGTCGGTGAGCCAGGCGCATTTCTCCGGCGTGCCGGCGATGCCCACCACGCGGTCGGCACCTTTGATCTTGGCGATCTGGCCCACGATCGATCCGGTGGCTCCGGCTGCCCCCGACACGACCACGGTGGCCCCCTGTTGCATGGCCCCCACGTCGAGAAGTCCGTAGTACGCCGTCATCCCGTTCACGCCAAAGACGTTGAGCGCCGCCCCCGGCGAGATCCCCGGCGGTACCACCTGCATGGCTTCGGCGCCCGCCCCAGCCAGGGCGTAGTCCTGCCACCCCGTCATGCCGAAGACCAGATCGCCGGGGCGATAGGCCTCGGTGTCACTGTTGAGCACCTCGGCGATGCCGCCGCCGCGCACCACCTCGCCGATCCCGATGGGGGGGAGATATCCCGGCCGGTCGTCCATCCAGGTCCTGATAGTGGGATCGATGGAGAGGTAGCGGACGCGCAGCAGGGCCTGGCCCGGTCCGGGCTCGGGCACCGGGCTCAACTCGAGGCGCACCGTCTTCTCGTCAACCATGCCCCGGGGGCGCTCGGCGAGGACCATGCGGCGGTTGTGGTCGGTCAAGACGCCCACTCCTTCAATTGCTCCACGGTCCGGAGGGGATCGGGCCCGATGGGGGTCACGTTCAGGACGCTGACGCCAGCCTCTTTATAGGCCGCGATGCGCTCGCGCACATATCCTGGCGGCCCCACTAGCGACGTCTTCTCCAGCAGCTCGGCGGGCACGGCAGCAGCAGCCCCGTCCTTGTCGCCGCCGAGGTAGAGGTCCTGGACCAGCTCGGCCTCCTGGTCGAAGCCGTAGCGCCGGGCCAGGTCGTTGTAGAAGTTGCGACCCCTGGCGCCCATGCCCCCGATGTAGAGGGCGGTGACCGGGCGGGCCAGCTCGCGCAACTTCTCGAGCCCCTCACCGATGGCGGCCAGCCCACCGGCGGCGATCTCCAGGGGGCCGAGCCCCGGGGCGCGGCGAGCGGCCCCGGCGGCCAGGGCCTGGCCCCAGACGTCGTGGGCCCGCTCGGGCATGAACAGGAACGGGAACCAGCCGTCGGCCAACGCCGCTGTCATCTCCACGTTCTTCGGCCCCATGGAGGCCACCCAGATGGGGATTTCAGGGCGCACCGGGCGGTTGATGAGCTTCAGGGGCTTGCCGAGCCCCGTACCCTGCTCGGGCGGCAACGGGATGGTGTAAATCCCGTCGTTGGTGATGACCTCGCGGCGCCACACCCGACGGCAGATGTCGATTATCTCGGCCGTACGCTCGAGGGGCTTGGTGTAGGGCACGCCGTGCCAACCCTCGATGACCTGTGGGCCCGACGCCCCGAGGCCGAGAATGAAGCGGCCCTCGCTCAGCGCGTCGAGCCCGGCGGCGGTCTGGGCCAGCAGTACCGGAGTCCGAGAGTAGATGGGCAGGATGGCCGAGCCGATCTCGATGCGGCTGGTGCGCGCTGCGATATAGCCCATCTGGCTGGGACCGTCGAGCCCGTAGGCCTCGGCCACCCACACGATGTCGAGTCCGGCACGTTCGAGCTCGGCCACATGGTCGGCTGATTCCTTGATGCCCCGCGAGTAGTCGAGCATGGTGCTCACCCGCATACAGGTCTCCCCTTTGGTCGTGAGTAGATAGTCGTCAGCCGATGGTGGCGATGCCACCGTCGACGGGGATGATGGCCCCGGTCATGTACGAGGCGGCCCGTGAAGCCAGGAAGATGGCGGCCCCGGCCATGTCGTCGGGCCGGCCGATGCGCCGCATGGGCGCCGATGCGGCGATCTGCTCCCCGAAGGCGCCGAGGGTGGCCGCCATCATCTTCGACTCGAAGGGGCCGGGGGCGATGGCATTCACCGTGATCCTCGGAGCCAGCTTGCGAGCCAGGTGGCGCGTGAGCTGGTGCACGGCAGCCTTGGACGCTGAGTACGAGTACGTCTCGAGAACTGGCACGTGGATGCCGTCGATGGAGCCGATGTTCACCACCCGGGCCGGATCGTCCTCGGTGGCGCCTGCCTCGAGCAGCGGGACAAGGAACTTGGTGGTGTGGAACACCCCTTTGACGTTCAACGACAACACGCGGTCCCAGGCGGCGTCGTCGAACTGCTCGAGTGGCATGCCCCACGTGTTGCCGGCGTTGTTGACCAGGATGTGGAGCCGGTCTTCTGCCTGGCCGATAGCGGCGGCCAGCTGCCGGCAGCCGTCCTCGGTGGACAGGTCGGCCGGCAGGGAGATGCACTGCCCGACGGCCGAGAGCTCGGCCGCCACTTGGTCGCAGGCCTCCGCCTTGCGCGACGACACGTACACCTTGGCGCCCGCTTGCACGTAGCCGGTGGCGATCATGCGGCCGATGCCCCTGGATCCTCCGGTCACGAGCGCCGTCTTGCCGCTTATGGAGAACAGGTTGGACATGGGCGCCGACGCTACAGTTGCCGCCGCACCGACCGCCACCGGCGGTAACCGTTTTCCTCCTCAGGGGCCGCCGCCACCGGCGATGGCGGCCCCTGGTAGCGTCGGCCCTGACGAGGAGGTCGACCATGGCGCCGTCTCCGACGAGCGAGGTCCTGAACCAACCGCCGCCGCTCGAGGGCTACAACCTCCTCGACGCCGATCGCGCCCTGTCCGAAGGTTTGGCTCGCTATGGGCCGCCGTGGGCAGCCGACGTCGTGCACGAGGTCGGGGAGCACGCCGGCCGGGCCACCTCCATCGCCTGGGGATTCGAGGCCAATGCCAACCCGCCGGTGCTACGGACCCACGACCGCTTCGGCCACCGTATCGACGAAGTGGACTTCCACCCCTCGTGGCACCAGCTCCTCGGCTTCGCCGTGGACCATGGCATGCACGGCTCGCCGTGGGCCGATGTCAGGCCCGGGGCCCACGTGGCCCGAGCCGCCTCCTTCTTCCTGTGGTCCCAGGTCGAGAGCGGGGTGGGATGCCCGGTGTCGATGACGTACGCGGCGGTGCCCACCCTGCGCCTCCAGCCCGAGCTGGCCGAAGTCTGGGAGCCCGCCCTGGTGTCGCGTCGGTACGACCCGGGGCTGCGGCCACTGGCCGACAAGCAGGGAGTGCTCGTCGGCATGGCCATGACCGAACGCCAAGGCGGGTCCGACGTGAGGGCCAACATCACCGTGGCCGAGCCGGTGGACGGGGGCGGGCCCGGCGGCGCATACCTCATCACCGGTCACAAGTGGTTCTGCTCGGCCCCCATGTGCGACGCCTTCGTGGTCCTGGCCCAGACCACCTCGGGGCCCTCGTGCTTCCTCCTGCCCCGGGTGCTGCCCGACGGGTCGCGTAACTCCTTTCAGATCCAGCGCCTCAAGGACAAGCTCGGGAACCGGTCCAACGCCTCGAGCGAGGTGGAGTTCCACGGCGCCCACGCCGTGCTGGTGGGGGAGGAGGGGCGCGGTGTGCGCACCATCGTGGAGATGGTCAACTGCACCCGCCTCGACTGCATCATCGGGTCTTCTGCTCTGATGCGCCAGGCGCTGGCCCAGGCCATCCACCATGGTGAGCACCGGTCGGCCTTCGGCCGCCGGCTGGTGGATCAGCCACTGATGGGCAACGTGCTGGCCGACCTGGCCGTCGAGTCCGAAGCGGCCACCGCCTTGATGTTGCGCCTGGCCCGGGCGGCTGACCGGTCGGCTGAGGACCAGAGCGAAGCGCTGTTCAAGCGCATCGGCACGGCGGTGGGGAAGTACTGGGTGTGCAAGCGGGCTCCGGCCATGGTGGCTGAGGCGCTCGAGTGCCTCGGCGGCAACGGCTACGTCGAGGAGTCGATCATGCCCCGTCTCCTGCGCGAGGCGCCGCTCAATTCCCTGTGGGAAGGCCCGGGGAACGTGAACGCCCTCGATGTCCTGCGCGCCGTGGGCAAGGAGAGCGCCGTGCTCGACGCGTTCTTCGATGAGGTGGACGAGGCCGCCGGTGGTGATCACCGCCTCGACGAGCACGTGGCCGCCTTGCGCAAGGAATTGTCGTCGGCTGACGAGCTCGAGCACCGAGCCCGGCGCATAGCGGAGGCGATGGCCCTGGCCCTCCAGGGATCGTTGCTGGTGCGCCACGCCCCACCGGCGCTGTCCGACGCCTTCTGCGCCACCCGTCTGGGTGGTGAAGGTGGCCTTGCCTTCGGCACCCTGCCGGCCGGGACCGATACCTCCTCGATCGTCGAGCGCCACCACCCGACTCCCTGACCGACCCGACAAGCCCGGCCGGCACCGGGGATGGCTAGCATCGCCCGGTGCCCGAATTCTTCGACGTCGTGCACCGTCAGCGCGCTTGCCGCTCCTTCTCTCCTCACGCGGTGGACGACGAGACGCTCCGCCAGGTCCTCGAGGCGGCCACCTTCGCCCCGAGCGCGGAGAACCGCCAGCCCTGGGTGTTCGTGGTGGTGGCCGACGCAGAACGGCGCCGCGCTATCGGAGAGCTGAACCGACGGGCGTGGGAAGGAGGGGCACGCCGGCACTCCGAATCACGCCTCGACGGACCCCTGCTCGAGGATGTCGACCGGGGCGCCCTGGGCGGCGTGGCCTCGGCCCCGGTGTTGGTGTTGGTGGCCGGCGACGAGCGCCTCGGCCACCCGAGGGCCCTGGAGGCTTCGGTGTTCCCGGCGGTGCAGAACCTGCTGCTCGCCGCCACGGCCTTGGGACTGGGCAGTGCCCTCACCACCTTGCCGCTCGGCTTCCCCGACGAACTGGCTGCCGTCGTTGGCCTTCCCTCCCACGTCCGGCCCCTGGCCGTAGTCCCCCTGGGTTGGCCGTCGCGGCCCCTCGGCCCGCCCCGGCGGGACGATGTGGCCACCAAGGCCCATCGTGATCACTACGGCGCCGGCTGGTAGGAGAGCGAGCCACCATGCAGCACCACCGCTTCGCCGTAGACGTGGACGGGACCCCCGAGGAGGTGTGGGCCCTGTTCTGGTACCGCGGGCCCCGGCCCAAGGGCCCCGGGCCGGGCGGGGTCACCATCGAGATCCTCCATCCCGGTGACGAGACGGGCGAGGGGCTCATCCGTCACTGCACCTTCCGAGTGCCGAGGTACCTCCTGTCAGGCGGGGTCGGGCACTCGTGGGAGTGGCTCACCGAGGTGACCCCTTACGAGTCGTGGAAGTACGACGCCGTAGGCAAGCCCCTGTGGTCGAAGGCCGAGGGCAGGACCCGCCTCGAGCCCTTGGGTACGGGGGGAACCCGCATCCACTTCACCGAGACCTACCTCGCCTTCAACCCCGTGCTGCGGGCGCTGCTCGAGCACCGCGTGCACAGATTCATCTCGCGTGACAACGACACGCTCATCTCCGGTGCCATAAACGACGGCCTGCGCCGGATGCGGGGTCGGTCCGCCTGATTGCCATGACCGGTCGCCTTCGCTGCGTTCGAGTCGGACTCGCCCGAGCAGATCGCCCGATTACCGTGCGTCGGGAACCGGCCGCTGGCCTCGGTAGGACCCATTCGCAACCGGCACTTCCAGCGAGCGACAGCTCAATACACGTTGCCACCGCAAATTGCAGTTACGGGTGGGCATGACTTGCTCGAACGGCACTCCGAGACGTCGTTCTGCTGGACTGTCGGTGCGGCGGAGATCATCCGAGGGTTACGCGCGGGTCGCGCCCGAGCTCGGCGATCATGGCCAACTGCTCGGCGTACGTGGAAGCGCCCACGGCCAGAGCCTCACGCCTGGCTTGCGCCAGCTCGGTTTGGGCGCGCTCGGCGTCGCCCGGGTCGGAGCGCGCGAGCAGTGCTTCTCCCAGGTACCCGCGCACCAGGTGGAGGAATCCAACGCAGCGCCGGTCCTGGACCTGCTTGAGGGCTCCCTCCAAGAGGCTGACGGCTCTGCCTGCTTCTCCCAAGGCAAGCTCGCTGTAAGCCAGCCACATGTCGACGGGAGGGGTGATGAAGACGTACCAGTGTCCCCACTTGCCCGAGAATGGGCGTAGGACCTTGGCGCACTGCTCGGCCAGAGCTCGGTCTTGGGCGTAGTAGGAACACGCCGCCAATTGCAATTGGATTAGCAGGAGGAAGGGTTCCTCCAGGAGGAGGGAAGGCTCGAGCCGGTACTGGTTGATACCGGCCTTCACCTCCTCGGGTCGGCCGTCGAACGCCAAAGCGGCGAGCGCTCCCGCCCGCCACGTCAACGCTTGGGGATGTTGATCGGCAAACGCCTTCATGACGTCTGCCAGGATGGCAAAGTTACCGCGTACCCATTCGATGCCTACCGAAACGCAGCTCCACCAAGGCAGCGCGTCGGGCTCGCCGTGCGCTTGGCCCTCGGCGAAGCACGCGCTATTGCATGCCTCGGCCTCATCCAGCCTGCCGTCAAGCACGAGGAGTCTGACGGTGGAGAAGCGGGCCATCCATTGCATCGACGGCGACGCGTCGCGGGAGATCTCCACCATCTCCTCGGTGAGACGACGCAGCTCTTCGATCTCGCCCATGGTGGCCAACGAGGCCGTCCGCCAGAAGCGCGCCTCGACCCGCAGGGCGGGATCGCCGCTTTCGTCGGCCAGCTCGACTCCCTCCTTCGTCCGCGCGTGCACCCGGTCAAGGCGGTCGAGCGCCATCTGGGCGAACCCGGTACGCACCACCACCCAAGCCAGCAGGTCGCGGTCGCCGATCGAGCGCGCCAGATCCTCGGCCTCGTCGGCAAGGGCCAGGCGCCGCTTGTGGTCGTCGGCGAACACGAGCTCGGCCGCCAGGTAGGCGAGCAGGCGGGCCCGGTCGACCAGGGCGCCTGTGTCCACCTTCTCCAATGCAGCCTCGGCCGTCTGCACCCGCTCGGGGTCGACGCTGCCGATTACGCTGATCACTCCACGCTGGTTGGCCAGCACCGACCGCACGAGTAGCGCCACCTGTCCGGCTCGCAGCCCCAGGCGAGACGCCTCGAGCAGCGTGGCCCGGAACTCAGGGTCGCCCTGGTCACGCTGCGCCTCACCCAACCCACACAACGCCCGGATGCGCTCCGGCGACTCGTCGATCTCGACATCGTCGAGGACCTCCAGCACCTGGGAGAAGCGCTTCTCGGCGTCGGCCAGCGCCCGGGCCGAAAGCGCCAGCTCGGCGGCCGACAGCGAGTAGTGCACCGCCAAGGTCATGAGCCCGCCCTCGGGCCCGGCCTCGACGTAGTGGTAGGCAAGGGCGACGACGTCGTCGGGGCGTAGCTTCTCGAGAGCCTGGGCCACCCGCCGGTGCTGGCGGCGCCGGCGCGTGGCGGAGAGCTCCTCGTACAACGTAGCTCTCACTAGGGCATGGGAGAAACGGTACCGGTCAGCTCCGGTCTCGTCGATGAGCCGGGCCCGCACCGCTTCGTCGAGGGCGTCGAGCATGTCCGACTCAGGCACGCCGAACAGCTCGGATAGCAATTCGATGTCGACATCGCGCCCCATGACCGAGCACAGTGACAGCATTTCGTTGGCCTTGGCCGACAAGCGCGACAATCGACGCCCGATGACGTCGCGCACCCCCTCGGGAACCGACAGCGAGCCGGGGTCGGCGATCGTCCAGCGGTCGTCGCGCCGCACCACAGCGCCCGTTTCCACCAGATGGCGCAGCACCTCGGCGACGAAGAAGGGATTACCCTCGGTCTCTGCGTAGACGGCTTCGGCCATGGCACGGATGGCTTCATCAAGCTCATGGCCGGCGGCGGCGGCGACGAACTCCTCTACTTCGGCTTCCGTGAGCCCGCCGATCGCGTAACGCTCGACGATCGGCAGCCGTCGCAGGTCGGCGAGCACCCCCGACAACGGGTGGGTGCGGTCGATATCGGTGTCACGGTAGGTGCCCAGCACCAGCAGGCGGGCACGCCCGGCCGTCTCCATGCCGGCCCGCAGCACGTGCAGTAACAACAACAACGTGGGCTTGTCGGCCCAGTGCAGATCGTCGAGCACGATTACCACGTCGTTGGCCTCGGCCAGCTCCACCAACCATGAGGCGGTGGCCTCGAAGAGCAGGTGTTCCTCGGACCTCGGGTCCGAGCCCACCGGCGGGGGCAGGCCGGACAGGCGCCCGGGCAGTTCCGGCAGCAGCCGGGCGAGCTCGCCAGGCAGGCGCCCCAGGGTGGGATCGGCCGCCTGCTGCGTGTAGAAGTCGAGGGTCTCCATGAACGGTTGGAACGGAAGCCCCAAGTCCTCATCGCAGCGCCCGTAGAGAACGACGGCCCCAGCCGCGTGGGCACGGTGGGCGAGCGCGGCCGCTGTATGGGTCTTACCCACCCCGGGCTCGCCGGCGAGGAGAACCATGCGGCAACCGCCGGACAGCGTATCGGCCCACGATTGGTCAAGACGGGCGAGCAGGTCGCGCCGTCCGACGTACAAGTTGTCGGCGGCCAGAAGCGGCGGGAAGGTCAGCGCCGGCTGGCTGCCGGGACCGACGTCCTCGGCAGGCTCCCAGTAAACCCGACAGGCCGCCAAGGGCTCGGACAAACCCTTGAGCTCGAGGTCTCCGATGGGCTCGAAGGCGAATCCGCCCCTCCCCCTAGAAAGGGCCCGGACCATCTCCGCCGTCAGGATCTCCTCCCCGTTGGCGGCGGCACACAACCTGGACGCCTCCACCACCGCGACACCGAAGACGTCACCCGCCTCGATCGAGACGTCGCCCACCGATACCCCCACCCGTACGGCGAAGGCCTGGTCGGGAAAACGACGGCGGTGGAGGTCGACGCCCTGCTGGATGGCGACGGCTGCCCCGACGGCGTCGGCCGCCGATCCGAAGGTGGCCATGATGCCGTCGCCGAGGCCCTTTATCACCTCGCCGCTATGCACGGCCACGGCTTGGCTGAGCATGGCGTCGTGGGTTCGTCGCAACTCGTCGGCGACGTCCTCGCCCACCCGCACACGCAGTTCGGTCGAACCGACCAGGTCGGTGAACAACACGGATCGCATCTCGGTCTGCGTCTGGCGCTCACTCATCGTCGTTGACCTTCCTGGTCGCCGGGCTCGATGATATGCGAGCAAAGCAACTGGCGAGGAGCAAAATGCTCGTTGCCTCGGCCGATCTGGCCGTCCTCTATGGACTTAGCCCGACGGTCGTGACGTAGCTCGGAGGTGACGGGCCACTTCGGACCGTGAGAACCGGGGACGTCGACAAGGGCCGGAGGCCCATTGACTGGTGACTTGGGGCGACAGAAACAACGTTCGATTCGGTCAGTCGCCGCGACCGAATCGGGCTTCGGTGCGGCGGCACCCGCGAAATAGACCGCTCGATAATCCCGCCCAACGATGCACCTAGCCCACACTTCGGCGAACCGCGCGATCGTCGCCGAACGCCGCTCTAGGGCGTGCCGCCGTCGCCTTCGTTCTGGGCGTCGCCCAGGGCCCGCTGCACCCGGGCCACCACTTCCGAGCCCGGGCCCCCCGACGACGAGGGCTCGGGTCGGTAGTCCTGGCCGAGCAAGGCGGCGAGCACCGCACCCACCGACAAGCGCAGGGCATCGAGGTCGTAGCCGCCCTCGAGGACCATGGCCAGGCGGCCCGGGCCCGGGCCGAAGCCCTGGACTCGCCGGGCCATGTCGGCGAAGTCGGCCGCCGTGAGGCGCAGTTCGGCCAGGGGGTCGTCGCGATGCGCGTCGAACCCGGCGGAGACGAGCACCCATGTGGGGCCGAAGCGCTCGGCGGCTTCAGCCACCACCTCGTCGAGCACCCGCAGGAGCACGTCCCCGGTGGCCTCGGGTGGCAGCGGCACGTTCACGGTGCCGCCCGGCGCGTGGGGACCGCCCGTCTCCTCCACCTTGCCCGTGCCGGGATACAGGGGCCACTGATGGGTCGACACGTACAGCACGCGAGGGTCGTCCCAGAAGATGGCCTGGGTCCCGTTGCCGTGGTGCACGTCCCAATCGACCACCAGGACCCGTTCCCCGCGCCCGGCCAGCACGGCGGCGGCCACCGCCACGTTGTTGAGCAGACAGAAGCCCATGGCCCGGTCGGCCAGGGCGTGGTGGCCCGGGGGTCGAGCGGCCACGAAGGCCACCTCCCCGCGCCCGGCGGCCAGGCCGTCCACGGCGCCCAGCACGGCGCCGGCGGCCAGCACGGCGGTGTCCCACGAGCCCGGAGAGGCCACCGTGTCCGGGTCGAGATGGCCTCCGCCGGCTGCGCAGTACGCCTGCAGCGCGTCGAGGTAGGCCACCGGGTGCACCAGGGCTAGTTCTTCGATGGTGGCCCGCCGGGGCTCGAGGTCTACAACGGCGTCGGTGAGCCCGGCCACGGCGATCCCGTCGAGCGCGGCGCGCACTCGAGCGGCACGCTCGGGGTGATGAGCGCCGACGTCGTGCCGGTCGAGGTCGGGCTGTCCGGCGACGAGGAGCACGGCGTCATGGTAGGGGCCGGGCGTCTCCAGTAACCCCCCGAGATGCGAAGATGAGCCATGCCCGACGCCCGCCGCCTGGTCGACGCACGCCTGCGCGTGGCCTTCGACGAGGTCGAGGCCGGGGCCGACCCGCTGCTGCGGCCTTCGGACCGGGCCGACTTCCAGGCCAACGGGGTCTTGGCCTTGGCCAAGCGCCTGGGCCGGGTGCCCCTGGAGCTGGCCGGCGAGATCGTGGCCCGCGCCGAGCTGGGCGACCTGTGCGCGGCGGTGGAGGTGAGCGGCCCGGGCTTCATCAACCTCACCCTGGCCGATGACATAGTGGCGGCCGACGTAGCCGCCCTCGCCGACCATCCCCGGCTCGGCGTCGAGCAGCGGGTGCCGGGGCGGACGGTGGTGGTGGACTACTCGGCGCCGAACGTGGCCAAGGAAATGCACGTCGGCCACCTGCGCTCCACCATCCTCGGCGACGCCCTCGTCCGCATGCTCGAGTTTGCCGGTGAGCGCGTGGTGCGCGAGAACCACGTGGGGGACTGGGGAACGCCCTTCGGCATGCTCATCGAGCACGTGCTCGACCTCGGAGAGCACGAGGCGGTGCACGAGCTATCGGTCGGTGACCTCGACACGTTCTACCGCCAGGCCCGCCAGTCCTTCGACGCCGACGTCTCGTTCCAAGAGCGCGCCCGGCGCCGAGTGGTGCTGCTGCAGTCGGGCGACGAGGAGACCATGCGGCTCTGGCACGTCCTGGTGGCCCAGAGCATCGCCTACTTCGACGAAGTCTACGCCAAGCTCGACGTCTTGCTCACCGACGAGGACGTGGTGGGCGAGAGCTTCTACAACGAGATGCTCCCCGAGGTCGTGCGGGACCTGCAGGAACTAGGACTACTGGTCGAAAACGACGGCGCCTTGTGTGTCTTCCCGCCCGGCTTCACCAATCGCCACGGCGACCCTTTGCCTCTCATCGTCCAGAAGTCCGACGAGGGATTCGGCTACGCGGCGACCGACCTGGCCGCCATCCGCGACCGGGTCGGCCGGTTGGGAGCAGATGTCCTGCTCTACGTGGTGGGCGCTCCCCAGGCCCAACACCTCGAGATGTGCTTCGCCGTGGCTCGGCTGGCCGGCTGGCTGCCCGACGCTGTCGAGGCCGTGCACGTGGCCTTCGGCAATGTCCTGGGCCCCGATCACAAGATGTTCCGCAGCCGCGGCGGCGACGCCGTGAAGCTGGTGGACCTGGTGGACGAGGGGGTGCAACGCGCCGGGTCAGCGGTGGCCGCTCGCAATCCCGACCTCGAGCCGGCCCAGCGGTCGGCGGTGGCCCGGATGTTGGGCGTGGGGGCCGTCAAGTACGCCGATCTGTCCACCGACCGCACGCGTGACTACGTCTTCGATTGGGACCGCATGCTCGCCCTTGAGGGCAACACGGCTCCCTACCTGCAGTACGCCCATGCCCGCATCCGCTCCATCTTCCGGCGCGCCGGGAACATGGCCGATGTGGCCGGCGCGGCCGAAGCAGCGACAGCCCCCCCCCGACTCGGCCAGCCCGCCGAGCGGTCCCTGGCCATGGCCCTGGTCGGCTTCCCCGAAGCCGTCGAAGGAGCCCTCGGGGGATGGAGCCCGAGTCGCCTTTGCGGCTACCTGTTCGACCTGGCCAGCACCTTCACCACGTTCTACGAGGCTTGCCCCGTGCTTGCCTCCCCCGATGCCGACACCCGCCGGAGCCGGCTCATGCTGGCCGACCTCACGGCCCGGGTGCTGGCCGTCGGCCTCGGCATGCTCGGCATCGCCGCCCCGGACCAGATGTGACGGCCCCGGTAGCATCGGCGCTGATCGCGACCGGAGGGGAAACGTGAGCGACCTGCCCCAGTCCATGGCGGCGGCGGTGTACCAGAGCCCCGGCCGCGTCGTGGTCGAGCAGCGCCCGGTTCCGCTTCCCGCCCAGGGCCAGGTCCTCGTGGAGGTGGGGCATTGCGGCGTGTGCGGCTCGGACCTGCACCTGCTGGTGGAGGGATGGGCCACGGCGGGGACGGTGGCCGGCCACGAGTTCACCGGTGTCGTCCGGGCTCTCGGCCCCGGGGCGGAGGGCTGGGCCGAGGGCGATGTGGTGGTAGGTGGGCCGCCGGCGCGATGCGGGCAATGCCGGCGTTGCCTCGAAGCCAAGCCCTCGCAGTGCGAGCGACGAGGGGACGTCACCGAGCAACTGGGCGGCGGTTTCGCCCGCTTCGTGCTGGTAGAGGCCCGAGCCCTTGTGCGCGTCCCCGAAGGGCTCTCGCCGCGCACGGCGGCGCTGGCCGAGCCGCTGGCCGTGGCCCTGCACGCCGTGACGCAGGCCGGCCTGGTGGCCGGGGACGAGGTCATGGTCTTCGGGGCTGGGCCCATCGGGGCCTTGGCCATCGCCGCCCTGGCCGCCACCAAGGAGCACCGGGTGACGGCGGTAGAGCCCAACGAACAGCGACGCCAGTTGGCCCTGGACGTGGGCGCCGAGGCGGCGTTGTCCCCCGACGAACTGGCCCGTTTCGAGCGCTGGGAGCCCGAGCGCTTGGCCCCGGTGGCGGTGGACGCCGTGCTCGAGTGCTCCGGGCACAAGGCGGCCATGGAGCTCGGCCTCCATCAGCTGCGCCGGGGTGGACGGCTGGTGTTGGTGGGAGCCGGGATCCACGAGCCGTCCTTCGACCCAAACCGCATCCTGCTCAACGAGCTCGAGATCCGGGGCTCCTTCGTCTACGACGCCGACGGCTTCGAGCGCGCCCTGGCCCTGTTGGCCTCGGGCGCGCTGCCCGTGCAGCGCCTGGTGGAGCGCGACGACGTCGGGCTCGAGGGGCTCGGCCCGGTGCTGGGCGACCTGGCCGCCGGGCGGGTGGCCGGCAAGGTGATGGTGGCGCCGGGAACCGGGGACGGCCGACGGTGACGACTAGCCACCGCTTCTACCCATCGGGCACCCCGCGGTTCAACCACGTGGCCCTCAGCCTCCCGGCCGAGCAGCTGAGCCCATCGGGTCGAGCCGAGCTATGTCGGTTCTTCGGCGAAGTCCTGGGCTTCGACGAACTGCCCACCATGACGGTGGACGGCCGGCGCCTGGTGCTGAGCTGCGTGCACTGGGACCAGTTCCTTTTCCTGGTGGGGGAGGACGATCCCATGCGCTGCCCGCCGCTCGACCACTTCGGCTTCGCCCTGGGGACACTCGACGAGCTGGACGCGGCGCATCGCCGGGCGCTCGAGTTCGCCGCCGACGACGGCCGGCTCCAGGTCGAGGGCATCGACGTCGACGACCAGGGCCCGGTCAAGATCCACTCGGTGTATCTCGGCTACGTGCTGCCCATGCGCATCGAGCTGCAGTGGTGGGAGTTCACGTGATGGACCTGCGGGGCGAGGTGGCCGTGGTCACCGGGGCGTCGTCGGGGCTCGGCCGCCGCTTCGCCCTCGACATGGCCGCCGCCGGGGCCACCGTGGTGGCCGTGGCCCGGCGTCGGGACCTGCTCGAGGAGCTCGAGCCGCTGCTGCGGGCGGCGTCGGCGACCTCGCAGGCCAAGGTGGGCGATGTGACCGGCCACAGCGGGGTGCGCGCCGTGCTGGGTGAGGTGGAGGAGGCCCACGGGCCCATCGGGGTACTGGTCAACGCGGCCGGCATCGGGGAGCCTCGCCAGGGCCAGGCCACGGTGCCCGAGCTGACCAGTGTGCGCGAGGTCATGGAGACCAACTACTTCGGCGCCGTCCACAGCACGCTAAGCGTGCTGCCCGGGATGCTCGAGCGCCGGCGCGGCGTGGTGGTGAACGTGTCCTCCGACAACGGCCGGGCGCCGGGTCCGGGCGAAGTGGCCTACGGGGCGTCGAAGGCGGCGCTGAGCGCTTTCACCGAGAGCATGGCCATGCGGGTGCACGGTTCAGGGGTTCGCCTGCATGTGCTTTATCCCGGCTGGGTGCCGACCGACATGGGCCTCGGAGCGGTGGAGGACGGCATGCCCATGCCGCCGCGCATGGTGCGGCGCACCGAGGAGCAGGTGTCGAAGCTGCTGCTGGCCCGCATGGGCGGCTCCGCCATCGACATCGACGCCGCTCGCTTGGCCCGCCTGGCGCCGGTGGCGAGGGCGCTCGTGCCGCGCCTCTACCGCAACGGCTTGTTGCGGGCCTCGTCCAGTCGCCGGTAGTGGTCCCTCCAGATCAACCGGTAGACCGGCACCAACCGTGGGACGGCGCGTAGCCCCGGGATGAAGGGGACCAGCAGCAGTCCCAGGGTGAGCAGCATCATGAGGCCCCAGACGAGGGCGTCGGCATTGCCGGTGTGGGTGAAGGGCCACACCTGGTACCACATCGTGTAGAGCCACAGCCAGGCCTGGCCCGGGAAGTTCCCCGTCTCGTTCATCATCCCCCACTGCGATCCCGACAGATGCTCGGCCTGGGCCTTGTCGGCCAGGAAGGACCCGTCGGCCAGGAAGAGCAGCGGCTTGGTGTAGTCGGTGCCGTAGAACTGCGGCGAGGACAGCAGATCGGCATCCAGGCTCCCGGTACGGGCCATGGTGAGGAGCGCGCTCATCATGGGCGGGAGCGGGCCGTAGCGCCCGGGTGGGACCACCACGGCCGAGCCGCTGAAGCCGACATGGCCGAGCGCCGAGCTGTAGGCGGCCGTCCATTGCTGCGCGGTGGCGGCCGGAGCGGCCTGGTAGCTGGCCAGGGCCGACTGCAGGTCCGGGTCGCTGTGGGCGGCCACCTGCAGAGGGCCGAGGACGAAGTCCTGCGCCGCGCTGACCGGCTCGTGCACCCCTATCCATCGCTCGGGAGCGAGGGGCCCGATGGTCTGGCCCGACCCGGGGGCGGTGTCGTACGGCGGACCGTAGGAGGCGGTGGGGCTGCTGCCGTCGAGCTCGGTGACGGCGGTGGCCAGGAAATCCGCCGGCGTGGCCTGGGCCCATTGGCGGATGGTGACCGGATGCTCGTCGGGAGAGGAGAAGACCACGGCGAGGCCCACCGTCAGCACGGCCACCGCCACCAGGGCCAGGACGAACTCCTTGGCCAGGTCGTAGCGGATCTTGGGCCCTTCCCACTCGGCCTCGTCGGGCTGGGCCGACGCCTCGTCCAATGTCTGCACGGCGCGCTAGGTCCTTCCGGCCGGCGTTGACGGTGTCGGCCTCTTCGCTGCCGGCCTCGTGGCCCGGCCACGAGCCGGCAGAGGACGCACCACCCCGCGGTGGCGCACCAGGAGCAGATGCAGCCCCACCAGGGCGGCCACTGCCACAGGGAGCAGCAGCACGTGCCACAGCAGCATCTGCCCGAAGTTCGTCACCACGAAGAAGGCCCCGGCGCCGGTCGAGTTGATCCCGTCCTTGGCCTGGGTGGCGATCCACTGCGAGTCGAAGTTCTGCTGCGATAGGTAGCCGGTGAAAGCGGTAGCCACCGAGATCGCGAACGTGACCACACCGGTCATCCACGTAAGGGCGCGCCGCCCTCGCCAGGACGCCATGAAGAACTTTCCCCACAGGTGCAGCACCATGAAGAAGAAGAACAGCTCCACGCTCCACAGATGCAGGCTGTTCACGAAGAGCCCGGTCTTCGACTGGTGCCACCACGACGGGCCTCTCAGGACCAGGACCGTGCCCGACGCCAGGACGATCACAAAGGCGGCCAGCGTCAGGACCCCGAACACGTAGACCCACGAGGCCACGTAGCTGGGCTGGTCATCGGGTAGGAGCTTGTCCGGCGGCAGCGCCCGCACCGCCGCCCGTCGCAGCCGGCCGGTCCAGGTGGGGGAGGCCTCGAGGCCCGGGACCGTCATCGTCCTCGTCGAGAGGAGTGGAAGGGGATGACGAGGGCCAGGACGAAGACCACCACCATGACGCCGATCACCAGGAGATTGGCCACCGACAGCTGCACGAACCCCCAGTGCAGGTAGTGCCCCGGTCGGGACAGATCCACCAATGCCGCGACCATGTAACGAATGGTATATTGCGGGATCCACCGCGGCAGTAATGGCCCAAAGCCCCCGCGGCCGGCTAGCTGTCCCGTTAGCGGCGGCTCGTGCTCAGCTTGACCTTGGCCGGCGGCCCGGACCGGCTGTCTTCGACCAATGTGAGCGCACGCCGTGGGCAATCGGCCACGGCCCGATGGGCCAGGTCCACGAGCTGCGCCGGGACCGGGCGACCGTCGATGACCGGGTATCCCCACTCGTCGAGGGTGATGAGCTCGGGAAGCAGCTCGGCGCAGTAGCCGAAGGCGTCGCAGGCGATCGGGTCGACCCGAAGGCGCCGGTTCACGGCATCACCGGAGCCCGGTTCCAGCCCGGGCAGGGATGGCGTCGGGCGTGGGCTGTCACGTCCTTGGCGAAGACCGACAGGGCGCTGCGTACCAGTCGCACCGCCCCGTCGGGGAGTCGGCATGCGCCGCGCCCGTCGACCGCCGTGAGCCGGCTCTGGAGCCGGTCGAGGAGCCGCCCGTCGCTCTGGCCGGCGGCCAGCCGGTGCAGGTCGTCGGCGATGGCGGGCATGCCAAAGACACAAGGCCCGCACTGGCCTGCGCTCTGGGCGGCCAGGTAGGAGACGATCCGCGCCGTCTCGGCCAGCCCGCAGCCGCCTGGGCCGAGGACCCCGATAACCCCGGCTCCCACGGTGCCGCCCACCTCGGCCAAGGGCCCCGGCGCGTAGGGCGTGGACAGCGCCGTGCCCGCCATCCACGTGCCGCCGTAGCCGCCGAGGAGAACGGCCAAGGGCGCCTGGAGCGGCTCGGCCCGCTGCACGATGACATCGAGCGGTGTGCCGAGCTCGACTTCCACGACACCGGGGCTGCGCACGGCGCCGGTGACGGTGACCAGCGTGGTCCCCGGCGCGTCGGGAAGCCCCACGGCTCGGAACCAGTCGGCGCCGTGGCGGGCGATCAGGGCCACGTGGGCCAGCGTCTCGGCATTGTGCAGCAACACCGGGCTGCGCCCCACGGTGAGGGGGACGGACTTGTCGGGCCGGAAGGTGGGAAGGCCGCGGCCGCCGCCCACCCAGTCGACGAGCGCCGACTCCTCCCCGGCGCTGTAGCGGCCCGGGGCCAGGCGCAGCTCGACCGGGACCACGTCGAGCCCGGCGGCGGCGCGTTCGGCCATGGCACGACGCAGCGCGTCGGCCGACTCGGGCCGGTCGTCGGCCACACAGCACACGACCAGGGTGGCGTCGATGGCCAGCGCGGCGGCCTGGGCGCCGTCGAGGACGAGGTGGGGGGCGCGTTCGAGCAACAGCCGGTCCTTGGCGCTGGCCGGCTCTCCCTCCATGGCATTGACCACCAGGCGGGGGCGGCGCCGCTGGCCGGCCAACAGGTCGAGCTTGCGCGCCGCTGGGAACCCGGCCCCACCGCGCCCGGTCAACCCGGACCGAGCCAGCTCGTCGAGGAGGCTCTGGCTCCACGCGCCGTGGTGCCGGCGGGGCAGGTCGAGCGGCCCGTGGGTGTCGGTGTGCGCCGCCAGGTCGGCGTTGTTCCCGGCCAGGGGGCCGGCCAGCAGGCGGGTGTGCCCCACGGTGGGGGCCGTCATGGTCATGGAACCGCCGAGAGCTGGCCGGTCACGGCGTTCCCGTTGATCGACAGGTCCACCGCCACCTCGAGCGGAGCGCCGGTGGACGAGGTGAGGGCGAGGTCGATGCGCGGGCCCTCGAGGCCGGTGACGCGGCCCTGGTACTGGCCCGGGGATCCGGCCGGCCCCATGGCGCCCGAGCCGGCGTTGAGGGCCACTCCACCGTTGTCGTCGGAACTGCCCACCAAGTGGATGGCCAGCACCCCGGCGGCGCCACCGGTGATGGTGCCGGCGATGTCGACCTCGACCTGGCCGTCCGACAGCGAGCGCTGACTGATGGTGCCGTTCAGGGAGGCCTCGAAGGGCGCGGCGGGCAACGAGGCACTGGTGCTCGCCGTGCTGGTATTGGCGGTGGTGGAGGTCCGCAGCATCGACGACGGGGTGCCCGCTCGCGCCGCCCAACCACTGCGCAGAGGTCCGGCGGCGGCCCAGGCGCTCCCCATCACGACCGACAAGAGTCCCACTCCGCCGATGGCGGCCCGCAACGCGGCGCGCCCCGGCCAGCCGGCGCGCAAACGCCAGACGGCGGCCGCCACCACGGCGGCCACGCAGGCGAGCAGGAGTAGCAGCACCCAGTGCATGCGGGGATCGGTGCCGGTGCCGAAGGCGTGGACGAGAGCCAGGGGCCAGCTCACATAGGCCAGCCAGTGCAGCGCTCTCCAGGTTCCGGGCCGGATGCGGCGGCGGAGCATGCTCGAGATGCCGACGGCCAACAACAAGTCCACCGCCACGGTGCCCAGGCCGAGCCAGAGGCGTCGATACGGCGAGGTGAACGGGACCACGGCCGAGACCCAGCCGATGGGGGTGTATCCGTCGGCGACGGTGGTGGCGATGTGGAGGCCGATGAAGACCACGGCGATGAGCGACAGACGCCGGTGCAGGTCCTGCCAGGCGAAGCCGGGCCACCGCGCCGTGGACAGCCGCACCGAGGTCAGCACGCCGAGCACGGTGGTGGCGGTGAGCAGCACCAGGGCCACGATCCCGGTCGCCCTCGTCATGTACCAAAGGACGTGGGCGTTCACGCCACCGCTCCGGTAGGTGATCGGGTCGTGGCGGGCCAATGCTGCGTTGTGACGACCATGCCGTCGTGGCGGACGAGGCGGGCGGCTAGGCCCATGGACCGCAGCCGCTCGGGCGCGGTCTCGCCCCAGATGATCGAGGCGGTGCTCGCCGCGTTGGCCTCGACGCACGAGGAGGCGGCCACGGTGACCAGCCGCCAGTGCGACGGTGCGCAGTCACCGGTCGAGGGGTCCACGATGTGATGGACGGTGCGGCCACCGCGGCGCCACGAGCGCACCACAGTGCTCGAGCTGGCCACGCCACCTGAGGTGATGGCCACGACCTGCTCAGCGTGTTCAGCCCTGGTGGCCGAGTCCTCGGCCACGGCGATGGCCCAGCCGTGATCGGGTGCCGGGCCGGCCACGGCGATGTCCCCGCCGATGCTGATCATGACGCCGGCGCCCAGGGCGGCGATCCGGCCGGCCGCCCGGTCGGCGGCGAACGCCTTGGCGCTCGACCCGAGGTCGAGGTGCACCCCGGCGGCCAGCCGGGCTGTCGAATGCTCGGGATCGAGCTCGAGGTGATGCCACCCCGGAACTGGTCGGGGTGCAGCCGGTTGTGGTCCGTCGGGTGCCATGGCCGTGAAGTCGCGGTCGTAGCCCAAGCGGACCACGGCGTCGCCCACCGTGGGGTCGACGGCCCCGTCGGTGCGCCTGGCCACCTCCAGCGACACCGCCAGCGCCTGGAAGAGAACGTCGCTCACCGGTACCCAGGTGTCGGGGTGCTCGTGGAGGATGTCGATCTCGCTGTCGGGTCGGAAGCGGCTGCACGCCCGGTCCACGGCGTCGAGGTCGTCGCGCAGCAGTGCTTCGGCTCTGGCCATTGCCGTCGCCCGGTCCACCACCAGCACGACCTCGGTGCCGAAGGCGTCCAGGCGGGCCGTGGCCCTGGCCCGGCGGCCCGTGGTGGTCGTCACCGGATCGTGGACCCGCCGGTGGTGACCGTCGGCACCTGCACCGTCGGGGCCACCGACGAGCCGGTTCCCGAGGTGGTTCCATATGACCCGGCCGATCCGGTGCTGCCGGTGCTGCCGGCGGTGCCGGCGGAGGAAGTGCTCCCGGAGGCGGGGGCGGAAGCCGCCCCCGGGAGCTGGTGCCCGACGACCCCGGCGATGGCGGCAGCGGCGGCTGTCGCCAGGCCCGTCACCCACCACGCCACGCGCCTGGGGCGGTCCAGGGCGAGGTTGCGGTGGTGGGCAGCTGGGTGGTGATGGTTGGTCGGCATCGTGTCGGGCACCTTTCCCTACCCATCCTGCGCCCCGGGGCTGAACGCCCCATGAAGCGTTCCTTTGGGTTCCCTGAGAGTGTTCAGCTCCCATGGGGACCGGTAATGGCCACAATGAGTGAGATTTAGCCGCCAGCCACGCCACGGACCTACGTTGTCCAGGCATGGAACCGGGGGGTAGGGCCAGTCAGGTGTCCTTGGCGTCGCTGGGCCAGAAGGGGGTGATCGGGGCCGAGCACGGCGACGTGGGGGTCAGCCGGGAGCGGGCCCGCCAGAGCCGACTGTTGCGCCTGTCGCTGTGCATCGGGCCCTTCGCCCTTTGGATGCTGATCCGGGCCGTGCTGTTCCCGGGCCACGTCGTGGTCTTCCCGCATGTGCCCTCGAGCATGGTGCCCTACCTGCCCGCCATCGGGCTCATGTTCGTCCTCGTCCTGGTCCTGGTGGCTCCGCTGTTGGGCGCAGGGCGCTCTCCGCATGTGCTGTACCGGCCCAACGAGATCGACGTGAGCTTCGCCGATGTGCGTGGCGCCGAGACGGTGGTCGAGGAAGTGGTGAAGAGCCTCAACCTCTTCCTGGCCCACAAGGTCTTCGCCGAGCGCATGGGTGGCTCGCCACGACGCGCCCTGCTCTTCGAAGGACCTCCCGGCACCGGCAAGACGTACATGGCCAAAGCCATGGCGGTGGAAGCCGGCGTGCCGTTCCTTTTCGTGTCGGCCTCGGCGTTCCAGTCGATGTTCTACGGCCAGACCAACCGAAAGATCCGCGCATACTTCCGGGCCATGCGCCGCTATGCCCGCAGGGAGGGCGGTGCTATCGGCTTCATCGAGGAGATCGACGCCATCGGCGCCTCGCGCAGCGGCCTGGGCAGCGGACGCACCGAGGGGATCGCCGGCATCGTCAACGAACTGCTCATCCAGCTGCAGTCCTTCGATCAGCCGCCTCCCGGGGTCCGGTTCATGGGCATGCTGGTCGACCTGGTGAATCCGTGGCTGCCGGCCCGCCGGCACCTGCGCAAGCCGGTGGCGACGTCGGCCAACATCCTCGTCATCGGCGCCACCAACCGGGCCGCCGACCTCGACCCGGCTCTGGTTCGGCCGGGACGCTTCGACCGCACCATCTACTTCGACCTGCCCAGCCGGGCCGGACGGCGCGACATCATCGACTACTACCTGGCCAAGAAGGCCCACGATGCCGAGCTTGACGACGCCGACCGGCGCGACACCCTGGCTGCGCTCACCTCGGGGTACACGCCGGTCATGATCGAGCACCTCTTCGACGAGGCCCTGGTATGGGCCCTGCGCCGGGGGGCCGAGCGGCTGTCGTGGGCCGACCTCCAGCACGCCAAGTTGACCGAGGAGATCGGCCTGGCCCAACCGGTCGAGTACACCGAAGCCGAGCGCCGCACCATCGCCACTCACGAGTCGGGGCACGCCACGGTGGCTTGGTTGGTGGGCAAGAGCCGCAAGCTCGAAGTCCTCTCCATCGTGAAGCGCCGTCAGGCTCTGGGGCTGCTGGCCCACTCCGACACCGAGGAGCGTTTCACCCAGACCCGCACCGAGATCGAAGCGCTCATCGACATCTCGCTGGGCGGACTGGCCGCCGAGGAGCTGTTCTTCGGCGAGACCAGCTCTGGAGTGGCTTCCGACCTGCAGACCGCCACCAACGCCGCCTGTCTCATGATCGGGGCCTTCGGAATGGGTGAGAGCCTCATCTCGCTCTCCGCGGTGGAGGCCCCCACGGCCGGCAACGTGGTGGCCAAGGTCCTGGCCAGCGACCGTGAGCGCGAGCAAGTCGAGGAGATGCTGCAGACGGCTAAGGCCCGGGTACGCGAGATGCTGGCGGGCCACCGCCATGTCGTCGAGGCCCTGCGTGACGCCCTACTCGAGCGCGACGAGCTGGTGGGTCATGAGATCCTCGACGTGATCACCGGCGCAGCCGGTGCGATGAGCGAACGCGCCTTCTGACTCAGCGGGCCGACATGGTGAGGAAGTCGCGTGACCACCAGGCCTCGAAGTACCGTGCCGGGCCACCCGTCATGGTGGGCAGCAGGCTGGTCCCGTTGGCCGCAGAGGATGGCGCCCCGGCCGCCGGTGCGTAGGTGGCCATGTTCACCCAATCGGTGTTGATGTCGAGCTCCATGCCTCGCACGGCTCCCGCCCGGACCAGCACCGAGGCCAGGTCGGCCACATCGAGGGCGGGGCCGGCCACGTAGACGAGGGCACCGTCGGCGGTCACCCCGAGGCCCGACCGCCACACGTAGATGCTGTTGCCGAGAGTACGGCCCCACGTGGCGCCGGTGGCGTACGCAATTCCGGGGACCGGACGCCCGCCGTCCACCAGGAGGTTCAAGTTCTGTCGCACCGAGACCACGTCGGCGGTCATCGACACATCGCGACCCCACTGGCCCACGGTGACCGACCCGTTGCGGTATATGACGATCGAGGCCGCACCGCTGCGCAGGGGCACGGCAGTGCGGCCCTCGGAGTAGTACCCGCCATTGGCGTCGCCCATCCGGAAGCCGGAGTTGAAGGCGGCCACCAGGCTGGTGGCGGCGGCCGGCGGTACCGGCGCCGTATCCGTCCACAAGTTGCCACCCGGAATGGTGCTACCGGAGTAGAGGCGAGCCGAGAGCAGGGTCGTGTCCATCCAGGCGACACCGATGACCACGCTGGTGTGGACGGCATCGGGCTCGACGTAGGTCTCGTAGACGGCGGGCACACCATGGACAAGCCGCCCCGCCGCCGTCCAGGTCCCTTCACCGGCGATGGCGGTCCCGCCGAGCGGGGCGATGGGCGCTGGCGCGGCCAGATGGCGGGGGACGGAGACCCCCGGGCCCCCCTGCCCGGTCGCGGCACGCCTGGGCCGGCTGGGGATGGCGCCCTTGACCGGCCGCCCGCCGACCGCCGGGGGGTGATGGGAGTACCAGAAGTCCTCGATGTCCACCACGAGGGACGCGCCGCCGTGGCCCCGCAGCCATTCCGACAGCCGGGCCGGGAGGCTGGAGCCGAGGCTGGGGTTGGACATGGCGCTGCCCAACGACCACCACAACGGCGACAGCACCAGGAGCAACGCCAGAACGGCGCTGGTCCGCTTGTGTGCTCTGCACCATCGGCCGGCTCGGCTGGCCAGAGCCGTTCGTGGTGCGACGTGGCGACCGCTGCTGCTTCTGCGCAGGTTGGGGGGCGCGGGCCGGTCGGGGGGCGTCGGCCGGTCGGGGGGCGCGGGCCGGTCGGGGGGCGCGGACACTGCCACGGTTTGAACGGTACCGGGTGGACCTTGCGATGGCGTGAAGGTGCGCCCAGGCCCCGGTGACCGACGCTCAGGTCACGTACAGCTGTCCGTCGGATCCCTCTTTGATGCCGATGCTCCCGAGCCCCGTTGGGGAGGGACCCACCTCCACCGCTCCGGTGCGACCGTTGAACTGCGAGCCGTGGCACGGGCAGATGAAGACGGAGTTGTTCGGGTCGTACTGCACGATGCAACCGGCGTGAGGGCAGACCGAGTCGAAGGCCAGGAACGTCCCTGCCTGCGGTTGGATCACCAAGGACGGATCACCGGTGGAGGGGTCGTTGAACGAGGCTGAGCCCCCCACCGGCACGTCACTGGCCGGCCCGATCCGCGTGCCGGCCGGATGTGGGGCAGTCGTGGTGGGACCCGATGTGGCGGTGGCCGCCGTGGTGGGGGCGGTGGAGGGAGCCGTCGAGGCCGTCGTCGAGGCTGTCGGGGCGCTGCCCAGTTGACGGGTGGTGGTTCCCGCGTTCGACCCTCCGATGAGACGTCCCATGCCGGCGGCAATGGCCCCGGCCACCAACGCCGCCCCGGCCGCCATCGCCGCCAGTGCGCCGCTGGCGGCGAAGGTGCGCCGGTCGATCTCGCGGCCCACCGCCCGACTCGGGGCAGCGGGTTCCGCCGCCAGGAACGGACACGGCGCCGGCTCGCACGCTGCGCCGCGGCGCGCCGCGCACCGGCCGTCGTCGAACGAGCCGCAGACCTGGCGCACGGTGGCGAACGGGATGGGCACTATGTCGGCGGGGGCCGCTCCCTCGCGGCGACGCACCAGGGCGGCGATCGCCGCGTCGGCCGATAGTGCGCCCCCTGCTCCGGCCAGTATCAACGGAAGCCAGGCGAACACGAAGACGATGTCCGATCCCGTGTAGTAAGGGTTCGAGTGGAAGCTGATGGTCAAGAAGAGCCCGAAGGAGAGAAGGGTCCCGCCGACGGCCGCCGCCCTCGTCCACAGGCCGGCCAGTGTGCCCACACCGATGGCGATCTCGGCCAGGGCGATGAGCACGCCCAGGGGAACCGCCACATGCACGAGCGGCCCGATCAGGGCATGGATGGGGCTACGGCGGGCAGCCCCGGCCAACTGTGACTGGATCGAGGCCGGGCTCGAGGCATTGAAGAAGGCGGGGTTGGCCAACTTCTGAAGACCGGCGAAACAGAACGTGAACCCCAGAAACCCACGCAACGGCAAAAGGGCCCATCCGGCACTGGACAGCGCCCTAGGCGGCGGAGCCGAACCGATGGGGAATCTGGAGGGTGGTTCGATGGGCGCCCGGACCCGTTCCGGGGCGCGCCGAGGTGGTTGACGACGGGGCACGGCTTTTCCCTGGGACATGATCCTCCTGAGGCGCCGGGACGCGTGACATCAGGGCCCTCTGGAGCATCATTGTTCCCCAACCTTGCTGTTCCATGAATGGCGGGCGTCCATGTCATCAACTCTTCAGTCGATGGGGCTAGACCGTGGGCATGAGGGTCCTGGTTGCAGAGGACGATCCCGGGCTCCGTTCCGTCCTCGAACGGGGATTGCGCGAGAACGGCTACGTGGTCGATGCCGTCTCGGACGGTGTCGATGCCCTCGCCTACCTCCGGACCTACGACTATGAGGTCGCCGTCCTCGACTGGCGCATGCCGAGGACCAGCGGGATCGAGGTGGTCCGGGAACTGCGGCGGTCGGGGTCTGCTGTTCCAGTGCTCATGCTCACAGCCCGTGACACCCACGCCGATCGCGTGACCGGGCTCGACGAGGGAGCTGACGACTACCTGGTGAAGCCCTTCGACTTCGCCGAATTGTTGGCCCGGCTGCGAGCCCTGCAGCGGCGTTCACCATCGTTGGTGGGGCCCACACTCGTGCTCGGGGACGTCGAGCTCGACCCCGCCACACGCGAAGTCACCGTGGGGTCGTCGTCGCCACAGCTCACCGCCACCGAGCTGGCCATCTTGGAGTTGCTGATGCGCCGCACGCCGGCAGTGGTCGATCGCCGTGCCATCGCCGTTCAGGTCTGGGACCACGAAGCCGACGCCGTGGGCTCCAACACCATCGATGTCCACATGGCCCGGCTGCGTTCCAAACTGGCCGGTGCCGGTGTCCGCATCGAGACCGTGCGCGGCGTCGGTTACCGGTTGGTCCAGTGAACGTGGCCAAGCCAGCCAGCTTGGGCCATGCCGTAAGGGTGGCGGTGCTGGCCACGGCCGTCGTCGGAGTGCTCTATCTCGCCGTGGCCGGGGTGTTCGACGTCATTGTGGTTGACCGGCTGGTAGGGCAGGTGGACGTCCGCTTATTGGACCGTCTCCACGATGCCACCCGGTTCCCCGGTCCCGAGCCGTTTCAGACCCCGTCGCCGGGCGTTCTGCCGCCTCCGGCTCGAGGTGATGCCGACGTCGAGGCTGCGCCGGTCTTCCTGTGGCGAGTGGGTGCCAACGGCAAGGTGCTGGCCAGCGAAAGCGGCGCACCCACTCTGATGCCCCGGTCCTGGTCGACCACCGGCGCACCGGTCAGCACTGCGCTGGGTGCGGGAGCCTTTCGCCTGCAGGCCGTCCGATTCGACGGCGGTTGGCTGGTGGCCGGCCTGAGCCTGGCCGAGGAGCGCCACGTCGAGAGCCTGCTCTTCGCCGGAGAGGCCATTGCCGGGCCCATCGCCTTGCTCGGGATGTTCCTCGGCTCGTGGATCATCGGCCTGAAGGCTTCGGCCCCCGTGGAGGTGGTCCGCCGGCGCCAACTCGAATTCACAGCCGACGCTTCGCACGAGCTTCGGACTCCTTTGAGCGTGATCGAAGCCGAGGTGGATCTGGCCCTGGGCGTGAAGCGTGACGCCGCTTCCTACCGCCAAACCCTCGAGCGCGTCGGGGGAGAGAGCCAGCGCCTCCTGCGCATCGTCGAGGACCTCCTGTGGTTGGCTCGCTTCGATTCGACGCCTCCCCCTCCGGCTCGCGAGCCGATCGACCTGGCCACCATCGCCGAGGGATGTGCCGAACGCTTCCGGGCCCCAGCTCGGGCCCGGGATATCGAGTTGCACGTGGACCGATCAGGATCCCATCCCCCGTGGATCACAGCGCCCCCCGAGTGGATCGACCGGTTGGCCGGCGTCCTCATCGACAACGCCTGTCGCTACACGCCGCCCGGTGGGAAGGTCCACGTCAGCGTGGGGGCTCGTGCCGGCCGGGTCACCTTGGCCGTGGAGGACAGCGGGCCTGGCATCGCGCCCGAAGAGCGCTCACATCTGTTCGACCGCTTCCACCGGTCCACCGACACTCCCGGAGGTACGGGTCTGGGTTTGGCTATAGGCGACGCCATCGTGCGCTCGACCGGAGGCCGCTGGCACATCGCCGAGTCCGCCCTGAGGGGAGCTCGGATGGAGGTGTCGTGGCACCGCTTCAGCCGCCGTGATGGGGCGTCGAGTGCAGCCAAGGGCCCACCCGGCTGAGAAGAAGCAGACCGAGAGGCAGGCCGACGGCCACCGACGAGGCTAACAGCCACTGCCGGCGCGACGCCCCGGCTAGTTGCCCCCGAGACCTCGACCGCCAGTCCTGAGGTGCGAGTCGAGCGGTGTCGAGCACGTGGCCGAGGACGTGCACGGTTGTTGCCCCGAACCAGAGCACGAAGCTGGCTTTGTGGACGAACAGGAGCATGGAACGCTCCGCGGGAGGAACCAGCAGCAGCGCCACCCCCGAGGCGATCACCACCACGGTGGTGACGACGACGACAGGCCCTAGCAGGCGCAACAGAGGTGCCGGCGGGCCCTTTCGCCTGTAGGCCGGCGCGCCACGGTAGTACTTGACGAACCGGTACGTGGTGGTGGCCATCTTGAGTAGGACCGGCGGTATCAGGAGCATGCCGATGAAGACGTGTGGCGCCAGGAGAGGGCGCACCCGGAGGATCGTGACGCCTTCGGCCGCCAGCAGGAAGAGCAACACGACGGCCGTGGCCGCCGTTAGTCGGGCGTTGGCCTCGACACCGTCGTCGGTCGGATGAGCAGCCCCTTGGCCGGGCCCGGCGCCGAACATGGCACGAAGTGTACGAACCGATGCTGACGACGACGTGAAGGTCGGCGACGGCTAGCGTCGGTCGCCATGTTCCTCGGGCGGATCCGGCTGTTGGTGGCGGCTGGCGTGTTGGGGGCGGCCCTGGTCGGGATCGACACCGGGGCGCGCCTCGTGGCGCAGGACCAGCTGGCGCATCGAGCCCAGACGGCCACCGGGGCCCAGGGTGCCTCCGCCGGCATCAGCGGTTTTCCCTTCCTCTTCCACTTGCTGGTCCAGGGCTCGGTATCCGGCATCGACCTGCACCTCACCGGGGTGGCGGCGGGCCGTTTGCAGCTCGACCACATCGAAGTCCAGCTGGTGGACACCACCATCGACCGGGGCGCGCTCTTCCATGCCAGGCAGGTGCACGTGAAGAGCATCTCGGCGGCCACGGCCACCGTCACGGTGACGGCGGCCGAGCTGTCGAGCGCGGTAGGCGACCCGGTGTCGCTACCGGGCAACGGCCAGGTCCTCGTCGACGTGGCCGGCCGGATGGTGCCGGCCACCGTTCAGATCGTCGGTGGCCATCTGCTGACCGTGTCGGTGGGAGGCGTCGGCTTGTTGTCGAGCGACCTCACCTCCAACCCTTTCGTGCCGGCCTGCGGGTTGACGTTGGTGATAGGCAGCGGTCAACTGGCCGTCTCCTGTCACGTGCAGCCCGTGCCGGCCGCCCTCATCCAGGCCATCGCCGGGTCCTGATCCTCATGCCGCGAGCGCCTTCCGTGGGCGCCCGAGGGGAAGGCTGCCTATCGTGGCGGATGTGACTCCTGGAGCCGAGAGCCCGTCCCCTCCGGCACCAGCCGTGGTGGTGGCCGGCAAGGCGGACCGAATGGCGGTGGCCGGGTCTTTGGCCGAGGCCTTCTTCGACGACCCCGTCATGTCGTGGATCCTCCAAGACGAAGCCAGTCGGCGGCGGCGCCTGCGTGGCCTGTTCGGTGTGCTCCTGCGTGGCCACTACTTGCCGCTGGGCACGGCGTGGACCACCTCCGATGTGGCCGGCGCCGCCTTGTGGGCGCCCCCGGGCCGAGCCATCATCCCGCCGCTCACCGTGCTGCGCCATGCACCGCCCCTCGTAGGGGCCCTGGGACGGCGAGCGGTCGCGGCCTTGCGTGCGCTCAGCCACGTGGAGCGTCACCATCCCAAGGAGCCTCACTGGTATCTCGGGGTGCTCGGCACACGACCGGAGTTGCAGGGCCACGGCATCGGGTCGGCTCTGCTCGGCCCGGTCCTCGAGCGCTGTGACCAACAGGGCACGCCTGCGTACCTCGAGTCGTCGAAGCACTCGAACATCGCCTTCTACGGCCGTCACGGCTTCGAGGTAACCGGCGAGATCCAGCTGCCGCTGGGCGGCCCGGTGGTATGGCCGATGTGGCGAGAGGCGCGTCCACCTGATGTGGGCCGTGCCTGATCCCGGCATTTTCGAAGTACGGGCAATCGGCGTGGTCAGCTCACCTCGCCTCGAGGTGGCCGACGACGACTGGGGAGAGGTGCTGAGCACCATCGAGCTGCTCCACCCCTTCGGCGAGGCCCATCTGCAGGGCCTGGCCGACTTCAGCCACGTGGAGGTGGTCTTCGTGTTCGACCGCGTCGATCCCACTGCCGTGGTGCGCGCCGTGCGCCGACCTCGCGGCAACCCGGTGTGGCCTGAGGTGGGCATCTTCGCCCAGCGGGCCAAGGACAGGCCGAACCGGCTCGGAATCAGCACTTGCGCCCTCGAAGGAGTCGAGGGATCCACATTGAGGGTGAAGGGGCTCGATGCCGTCGATGGCACGCCGGTGCTCGACGTGAAGCCGTACATGGAGGAGTTCGGGCCGCGGGGGCTTGTGCGTCAACCCCCGTGGGCCCGACAACTCATGTCCGGCTACTTCTGATGGCCGGCTACTTCTGATGAGGGCCACCTTCCGATGGCGGTGATCGAGGTTTTCGCCGACGTCCTGTGCCCTTTCGCCCACGCCGGCCTGCGAAAAATGGTGGTCGAGCGAGCGAACCGCCGACGCACCGATGTTGTGCTGCGCATCCGCGCCTGGCCTCTGGAGCAGGTGAACGGTGCCCCGCTGGAGGCTGCCACGGTGGGGGAGGAGATCGAAGCCCTGCGGTCGTCAGTGGCGCCAGACCTCTTCGCCGGCTTCGACACCGCCACCTTCCCGCAGACATCGCTCCCGGCTCTGGCTCAGACTCATGCGGCCTACCGGGCGGGGTTGGAGGTCGGCGAGCGGGTGGCACTGGCTCTGCGAGACGCCGTCTTCGAGCGTGGCGTCGACCTCTCCGACCCCGGTATCTGCCGCGACGTGGTGGCGGGCTTCGGGGTAGGGGCGCCCACCGATGCCGATGTGGCGGCCGTGGCGCAAGACCGGGAGGAGGGGGCGGCACGAGGCGTTGAGGGATCGCCGTACTTCTTCGTGGCCGGCCGAGGATTCTTCTGTCCATCGCTCGAGATCCACCATGACGCCGAGGGCTTCCACGTGGGCGTCGACGAGGTCGTCCTCGAACAGTTCTTCGCCCGCTGCTTCGCCTGAGGGGGCACTGAGGCACACGGCGCAGGTGGTCCTGTAGTGCGCGAGACTCCCCGGCGAGCCACACGGCCGGACGGCCGGCGGGCGGGAGGAACACACGCACATGGGCGACGTATGGCCGATGATCCACGCCGAAAGGGCAGCGTGCGCCGACATGGTGGCCGGCCTCTCCTCCGAACAGATGGGCACGCCCTCGCTCTGCGGCGGGTGGAGCGTCGGCCAGGTGGTCGGGCACATGATCGCCGCCTGTCAGGAGACGCCGCTGCACTTCTTCACGGGCCTGGCCAAGTCGGGATTCAGCTTCGACAAGCTCATGGACACCAACGCCGATCGCTGCTCGCAGGGCCCGACCTCGGACCTCGCGGCTCGGCTGCGCGCCGGTGCCACCACCACCAACCACCCGCCGGGCCCGGTCACGGCCATGCTTGGCGAGATCGTCATCCACAGTGAGGATGTACGGCGCCCCCTCGGTATCGAGCACACGGTGCCGGAGGCCGCCCAGGTGGCGGTGGCCGAGTTCTACAAGAAGTCCAACCTGGTCGTGGGGGCCAAGAAGCGTATCACCGGCCTGCACCTGATGGCCAGCGACGCGTCGTGGACCCACGGCGATGGCCCCGAGGTGCAAGGCCCTTTGCTCTCGCTGATCCTGGCCATGACCGGGCGGTCGTCCGGGCTCGGCCAGTTGAGCGGGGAAGGCACGTCGATCCTCGCGTCACGTATGAAGTGAGCTTGGTCGTAGCGTCGGTCAGGTGAGTGCCATCCACGGCTCTGTCGGCGCATCGGCTATCCCGACCGGGCTCAGGACGGGCCCTGGCCCGGCGCCGGCTCGGGCGAAGGCCCGACGAGACCATGGAGGAGCACGCCGCCCGGCTCACCGGCCAAGTGCCGGCGCTTTCGCCGTCATATGGGGAGCTGGCCCGATTGGCCGCCCAGGCCGCCTACTCGGCGCAGGTCGTCACGGACAGCGACGCACGTGCCGGCGTCGGCTAGCTGTGGGGCGACCCCAGCGCCGCCTTGATGTAGGGGAGCGCCCAGTGCAGGTCGGCCTGCCAGTACGGCCATCCGTGGTAGCCGCCAGGGTAGAAGTTGCTGATGTAGGGCACATGGGCCAAGGTCAACGAGCGCACCAGTGACAGGTTCATCTGGAAGATGGCGTTCTCGAGGAAGTAGCCGCCCGGATTGAAATCGCCAGTCGGGTCGAGGGCGTCACCTTGGGCGCCACCGGGCGTTCCGGTGCCCGACGCCAAAAGAATGGTGGTGCCGGCCAGGTCCGGGGCCAAGGTGGCGGGGTCGTGCGCCGCCCAGTTGGCCCGGTTGGTCACCTGGTTCCCCCACACGGCATCGTCGGGGGTGCCGTACATGGAGTGGAGCTCGGTGAAGGCCACGCCCGACACCGGTGCGCCGTAGAGCGTGTCGACAGCGCCGGAGAAGCTGGCGGCCACCTTGAACATGTGGGGATGGCGCGCCGCGTACGACAGGGCACCGAAGCCGCCCATGGACAGGCCGGCCACGCCGATATGGTCGGGCAGCGTGGCATAGGTCGTGTTCACGAAGGACTGCAGCACCGCGATGTCGTAGGTCTCGTACTGCCACTCGCCGTCGTACCAGTTCGTGTACCAGCCAGCCTCTGCGTTGGCGCCGTCGTCGGGCATGACGACGATGAACGGGTACGCCGACGGGTTGCTCGTGAGGTACTGCTTGATGTCGGTGTTCGACTCCCATGCGCCGTAGGTGTCGCCCGCTCCGTGCAGGAGATAGAGCACCGGGTAGCGCTGGCCGCTCGTGCAGTAGCCGGCCGGGAGGATCACGTTGACCTTGTTGCTCACCACGTGTACGCCCGTCGGCAGGGGGACGACGTCGGTGACGAAGGACGGTGCCATCGAAGACTGTGGCCCGACCGGGCACCCTGGAGCCGGAGCGCCATTGCCGCCGGCCAATTGCGCGGCACCTGGGGCCACACCCGACAGCAGGGCCGTCCCGAGGGCCACCACCACCACACGACCTATGAGCGTCCGCATCTCCGCCGTGCTCCTCTCCGGGTCTCACCGTCGCGCCGGGCTCGACGGTGAGACCTGCCGCCGGTAACGGGAACGCCGACCACGCCGCAAACTTGCGAGGGGGGCGGGCTCATTCCTCCACCGACAGCACGAGACGCAGCCCGGCGTCGAAGTGGCGGAGGCGGCGAAGGTGCCCCCAGCGCTGGTCCCAGGCCCCTGTCCGCAGGTCCGCGACAACGGTGCGGTCAGCCGGCTCGTAGGAGCCTGCTCCGGCGCCGACGTCGAGAACGGACCCGGCGCCGCCGAGAGCGTCGACGATGGCCCGCTCGATCCTCGGGTCGGGCCGTCGCCGTTCGCTGTATCCGACGCCGATGGTGTCGTAGATCGCCATCACAGTGCGCCCCCGGCAGGACTCGAACCTGCGCCACCGGCTCCGGAGGCCGGTGCTCTATCCGCTGAGCTACGGGGGCTGGGCACGCTCACTGTAGTCGTGCCCCTCGTTCTGCCTCCCCGGCGTCAGTTCGACTATTAGCCTCTGCGGACATGCCGCCCAGGTCCGGATCACACGATGCTGAGCGGCTTATCCCCGACGAGGGGCCCATCGACACGGCCCTCCTGCCCCACAGCGCCGTGGTCGGCGCCGACGGGCGCCTGTCGGTGGGCGGGCTGGATCTCGTCGAGCTGGCCGAGCGTTTTGGCACTCCGCTGTTTGTCTACGACGAGGCGCACCTGCGCACGCGCTGCCGACAAGCGCTGTCGGCGTGGGGCGAGGGTGTGGCCTATGCCACCAAGGCCTTCTTATGCGTGGCCATGGCCCGTCTGGCTCACGAGGAAGGCATGTGCCTCGATGTCTCCACCGGCGGGGAGCTGCACGTGGCGTTGTCTGCTGGTGTGCCGGCCGACCGCCTGGTCCTGCACGGCAACAACAAGTCCGATGCCGAGCTCGAAGCGGCGCTGCAGGCCGGGGTCGGGCGTATCGTGATCGATTCCTTCGACGAGATCGGGCGGTTGCGTGCGCTGCTGCAGGCTCGCCCCGCCACTGAGCCTCCGGCCCTGTTGGCCCGCGTCACCCCGGGCGTGGAGGCCCATACGCATGAGTTCGTGCGCACCGGCCAGGACGACTCTAAGTTCGGCTTCGGCCTGTCGTCGGGAGCGGCCGCCGCCGCCGTGGACGAGCTGCGTGCCCTGCCCGGTGCCGAGCTGGTAGGCATCCACGCCCACATCGGCAGCCAGGTGTTCCGAGCTGAGTCCTTCGCCGAGGAGGCGCGCATTCTCGGCGCTTTCTTCGCCCCGTTGGGACTTCGGGAGCTGTGCGTGGGCGGCGGTCTTGGTGTGCCGTATGTGGCCGGGGAGCGTGCTCCTTCCATGGAGCAATGGGCCGCCGCCGTGCGCGCTGCGTGCGCCGAGGCCGGTGTGCCCGATGGCACCCGGCTCAGCGCCGAGCCGGGCCGGGCCATCGCCGCCGCCGCCGCTGTGACGCTCTACCGGGTGGGGACGATCAAGGAGCTACCTGGCCTGCGGACCTACGTGTCGGTCGATGGGGGCATGAGCGACAACCCGCGCCCGGTGCTCTACGGCAGCGGCTACGAGACGTTGCTGCCCAGAGAGGCCGCCGCCCCCCGGCCCAGGGCCGTGCGGGTGGTGGGAAAGCACTGCGAGTCCGGCGACCTTCTCGTCGCCGATGCCCGCGTCCCCGGGGATCTGGCCGTCGGCGACGTGCTGGCCACGCCAGTGACCGGTGCGTACGGGTACTCGATGGCGTCCAACTACAACAAGGTCCCCCGCCCGGCCGTGGTCTTCGTGGCCGACGGCCAGGCCCGCCTCGTCGTCCGCCGCGAGACGGTGGAGGACCTGGTCCGCCTCGACTGCTGACCGTTCACGCCGGCACCGGGCCACGGCACGGTGGGCGGTAGCGTGAGCCGATGCGAGCGAGCTCGGGCTGGTGCTGGTGGGGGCCGTGACGCCGGCGCCGGGCCCGGTGCGGGTGGCCGTGCTCGGGTGTGGCAACGTCGGAAGCGCCCTGGCCAGGTTGCTCTTGGAGGACGCTTCGGGCATAGAGGCGCGCTCAGGGGTGGCCTTGGCCTTGGCCGGGGTGGCCGTGGCCGACCCCCATCGGGCCCGACCCGGCGTGCCACCGGGCCTGATCACCGGTGACGCCAAGGGCATGGTCGACGATCCCGAGGTCGATGTCGTGGTGGAGCTCATAGGGGGGCTCGAGCCCGCCCGGGAGCTGGTCGAAGCGGCACTGGCGGCGGGCAAGCCCGTGGTCACGGCCAACAAGGAGCTCATCGCCGCCCACGGGGCGGAGTTGGCGGCCAAGGCCGACGCCGCCGGCGTGGACCTCCTCTACGAGGCGTCGGTGGCCGGTGCCATACCGATCATCAGACCTCTGCGCGAGTCGCTGGCCGGCGAGCAGGTCCGACGGGTAATGGGCATCGTGAACGGGACGACCAACTTCATCCTGACAATGATGTCGGAGTCGGGTTCGGGCTATGCCGATGCACTGGCCGAGGCACAGCGTCTCGGCTATGCCGAGCGTGACCCGAGCGCCGACGTCGATGGCCACGACGCGGCGGCCAAGGCGGCCATCTTGGCGTCGCTGGCCTTCCATTGCGATGTGCGGGCCGGCGACGTGCCGCGGCAGGGGATCTCGGCGGTGAACCCCGTGGACATCGCCTTTGCCGGTCAACTGGGCTATGTCGTCAAGCTGCTTGCTGTGGCCGAGCGCATCGGCGACGAGCACCCGGCCGACGGCTCACCAGCCGAAGTCTCGGTGCGGGTGCACCCGGCCATGTTGCCGCGGACCCACCCGCTGGCCTCGGTGCGCGGAGCCTTCAACGCCGTGTTCATCGAAAGGCACAGTGCCGGTGAGCTCATGCTCTACGGCCGCGGGGCTGGTGGCGCGCCCACCGCCTCTGCCGTGCTCGGCGACTTGGTGGACGCAGCGCACCACCTGCGGTCAGGGGTGCCGGCACGCACGGTGGCGAGGGCCGAGGCCCACCTGCACCCGGCCGACGACCTTCGCTGCGCCTGGTACCTGAACATCGACGTGCTCGACCGCCCGGGCGTCCTGGCGGCGGTGGCCCAGGTCTTCGGCAGCAACACCGTCTCCATCCGCTCCATGGAGCAGCTAGGCATGGGCGACGAGGCCCGCCTGGTCTTCCTCACCCACGTGGCCCGCCAAGGCGATGTCATGGCCACCATCGAGGGCTTGAGGAATCTCGAGGTGGTGGAGCACATCGGCGGGATGCTCCGCGTCGTCGGGGACGAGGAGGACCGGTGAGCCAGGCCTGGGGCGGGGTGATCGAGGCCTACCGCGACTTTCTGCCGGTCGATCGGTCCACGCCGGTGGTCACCTTGCTCGAAGGGGGGACTCCGTTGCTGGCCGCCCCGCGACTATCGGAACGGGTGGGGGCACGGGTGCTGCTCAAGCTCGAGGGGATGAACCCCACGGGCTCGTTCAAGGACCGGGGAATGACGCTGGCCATCTCCAAGGCGGTCGAAGAGGGGGCCAAGGCCGTGGTGTGCGCCTCGACCGGCAACACGTCGGCTTCGGCCGCCGCCTATGCCGCGCGCGCCGGCCTCACCTGCGCCGTGTTGATCCCCGAGGGCCACATCGCGCTGGGGAAGTTGGCCCAGGCGCTGATGCATGGGGCCAGCGTCCTGCAAGTGCGGGGCAACTTCGACGAAGCCCTGGCCATCGTGCGCCGGCTGGGCGAGCAGGCGCCGGTCACCGTGGTCAACTCGGTGAACCCGTACCGGATCGAAGGCCAGAAGACCGGCGCCTTCGAGGTGGTCGATACGCTCGGCGATGCTCCCGACATGCACTGCATCCCGGTGGGCAACGCCGGGAACATCACCGCCTACTGGCGCGGCTACTGCGAGTACAAGCACGCCGGGCGGGCCTCGAGGTTGCCGCGCATGTTCGGCTTCCAGGCCGCCGGGGCCGCACCCATCGTTGCCGGCCACCCGATCGAACATCCCGACACCGTGGCCACCGCCATCCGCATCGGGAACCCGGCCTCGTGGTACGGCGCCACGGCGGCGGCCAGCGAGTCAGGTGGTGGCATCAGCGCCGTGACCGACGCGGAGATCTTGGCCGCCTACCGCCTTCTGGCCACCGAGGAGTCGGTGTTCTGCGAAGCCGCCTCGGCCGCCTCGGTGGCCGGCCTGCTCAAGGTGGGCGCCCCGGCCGGCGCCACCGTCGTCTGCGTGCTCACCGGCCACGGGCTCAAGGATCCCGATCTGGCCATCAGCCAGATCAAGGTCCCGACCCCGGTGGACGCCGAGTACGACG
>DATKSG010000061.1:0-4982 GCA_035531775.1 Acidimicrobiales bacterium
CGAGGGGACGACCGACCCGTACAACCCCAAGACGGTGCGGGCCTCGGCCGGGTCGGTTCTCCACCTGCCGGTGGTGGTCGGGCCCAGCGCCGAGGAGGCTCTGGCCGAGCTCGGCCGGCGCCGGTTCCGGCGCCTGGCGGCGGCGGCGCGCGGTGGCACCGATCACACGCGGGCCGACATGACCGGGCCCACGGCCCTGGTGCTGGGCAACGAGGCCAGTGGTCTGCCGGCTGAGCTGCGCGCCCTCATCGACGAGCACGTCACCGTGGCCATGGGTGGCCGGGCCGAATCGCTCAACGTGTCCACGGCGGCAGCCGTGCTGTGCTTCGAGGTGCGCCGGCAGCGCTCTAACCTGCTCGCCGTGGAGGAGACCCGGTGACGAGCGAGCCACTGCCGCCGCCCCGGCCCGATGACGACCTCGACGTCGATAGCGCCGTGGCCGGGGCCGACGCCGCCGCCGCCGCCGCCCGCACCATGGAGGACCTGCGAGAGCTCGAGGCATCGCTGCTCGGTAAACGCGGGCTACTTACCCGTGCCCAGCGCACTCTCGGGGCGCTAGAACCCGAGCAACGCCGCCTGGCTGGGGCCCGCATCGCCGAGGGTCGCCGGCAGGTGGAGGAAGTCCTGGCCCGGCGCACTGAAGCTCTGCGGGTCGAGGACCGCCACCTGCTGCTGAGCGAGGAGCGCCTCGACCTGACCGAGGTGCTCGACCCACCGCGGCGAGGGCACCTGCACATAGTCCAGCGCACGCGCGACGAGCTCGAGGACGTGTTCGTGGGCATGGGTTTCGTGGTGGCCGAGGGCCCCGAGGTGGAGACCGACTGGTACAACTTCGAAGCGCTCAATCTGCCGCCGGCCCATCCCGCCCGCGGCATGTGGGACACCTTCTACCTCGAGCTCGGCCCGCCCGAGACCGTGCTGCTGCGCACGCACACGTCACCGGTGCAGATCCGCCTCATGCAGCAGCAGGGGCCGCCCATCTACGCCGTGATGCCGGGTCGGTGCTACCGGCGCGACACACCCGACGCCCGCCACATCCCGATCTTCCACCAAGTTGAGGGCCTGGTCGTGGACCGAGGCATCACCTTCGGCGACCTGGCCGGCACCATCGAGGCCTTCACCACCGCCTACTTCGGGCCCGACGTCCACTCCCGGCTGCGCCCGGCTTACTTCCCCTTCACCGAGCCGTCGGCCGAGTACGAGATCACCTGCACCATCTGCCAGGGCAGCGGCTGCCGGACCTGCTCCCAGACCGGGTGGATCGAGCTCGGCGGTGCGGGCATGGTGGACCCGGCGGTGTTCGGCGCCGTCGGCCTCGACCCCGAGGAGTGGACCGGCTTCGCCTTCGGCTTCGGCATCGACCGCTGCGCCCAGATGCGCCACGAGATACCCGACATGCGCGTACTCATCGAGAGTGACGTCCGCTTCCTCCAGCAGATCTGAGCCCGAGCCGTGAGAGTGCCGTTGTCGTGGATGACCGACTTCGCCCCCATCGTCGGGAGCGCGCCGGAGCTGGCCGCCGCCCTGGACGACCTGGGCTTGGTGGTGGAGACCGTGATCGAGGTGGGACGGGGCCTCGAGGACGTGGTGGTGGCCCGGGTGGAGGAGATCGGGGCCATCACCGGCGCCGATCGGATCCGCCGGGTGGTGGTCGAGGCTGGGGACGGGCCGGTGGAAGTGGTGTGCGGGGCGTGGAACTTCTCGGTGGGCGACCTGGTCCCGTTGGCCCCGGTGGGCACCGTGCTCCCCGGGGGCTTCGAGATCGGGCGGCGCAAGATGAAGGGGGTGGTGTCCAACGGGATGCTGTGCTCGGCGCGCGAGCTCGAGCTGGCCGAGGACCACGAGGGGATCCTGGTGCTGGGACAGGGCCCGGCGGCGGGGGCCGAGCCCGGGATGGGGCTCATGGCCGCCCTCGGCATCGAGCGCGACGTGGTCTTCGACCTGGCCGTGGAGGCCAACCGGCCCGACGCCTGGTCGGTGGCCGGTGTCACCCGGGACCTGGCGGCGCGCCTCAAGGTGCCCTTTGCCCTGCCGGTGCCCTCGCCGCCCGCAACGACTGCGACTCCGGCGTCCTCGGCCGGTGCCTCCGGGGCCCCGGCCACGGTGCAGGTGTTCGACCCCGACCTCTGCCCTCGCTTCACGGCCCAGGTCGTGGCCGGGGTGGAGGTCGGTGACTCGCCGCGCTGGGTGGCTCGCCGCCTCACGCTGGCCGGGATGCGCCCTATCAACAACGTGGTGGACGCCTCCAACTACGTGATGCTCGAGCTCGGCCAGCCCACCCACCCCTACGACCTCGACCGCTTGCCCGGTCACGGTCTACTGGTGCGGGCGGCGCGACCGGGGGAGACCATCGTCACCCTCGATGGCGTGGAGCGCCGCCTGGGAGAGCGGACCGTCGGAGGCGGTGACGACCGGCGCGACTGCCTTATCTGCGACGCCGAGGACACGCCGGTGGGCATCGGCGGCGTCATGGGCGGGGGCAGCAGCGAGATCTCCCGGGCCACCACCCGGGTGATGGTGGAGGCGGCCTATTTCGCGCCCATGGCCGTGGCCCGGACGTCCAAGCGCCTCGGGCTGCGCACCGAGGCCTCGGCCCGCTTCGAGCGCGGTTGCGACCCCGAGGGCATCGACCGGGCCACCGAGCGCCTGCTCGAGGTGCTGGCCCTGTCAGCCGGCCCCGACATGGCGCTGTCGGGCGGCGTGCTCGACGTGAGCGGCGATGTGCCGGCCGAACGGCATCTGCCGGTGCGCCTGTCGCGGGTGAACGCCGTGCTCGGCACCGACCTTGACGCCGCCACCGTGGTGGGACTGCTCGAGCCCATCGGCTTCCGCTGCCAGGCCGGCTCCGACGACGTGGTGTCGGTGACGGTGCCCACCTTCCGCCCCGACACCGAACGCGAGATCGACGTGGTGGAGGAGGTGGCCCGGCACTATGGCTACTCGCGCATAGCGCGGCGCCGGCCTCATCCGCCGCAGGTCGGCGCCTTGACCGGGTACCAGAGCCGCCGGCGCCTGGTGCGCCAGGCGGCGGCCGGCCTCGGTGCGCACGAGGCCTGGACCACGTCGTTGCTGGCGCCGGGTGACCACGAGCGGGCCGGCCTGCCGGGGGGCATCGTGGTGGCCAACCCCCTGTCGCCCGACGACGCCGTGCTCCGGCGCAGCCTGTTGCCCGGGCTGCTGCGGGCCGTGGCCTTCAACGCCGATCGCCGCCAGTGGGACGTGCGTCTGTTCGAGATCGGCCATGTCTTCCCGCCGCCCGACGAGGCCCGCCTGGAGCGGGCCGCCGCCCACCAGGGCGACACCGTGGTGGACGAGCGCGAGATGCTGGCCGTGGCCTTCGCCGGGGTGGCCGACGACGCCCGCACGGCGGCCGGGGCCTGGATGGTGTTGCGCGACGCCCTGGGCCTGGCCGATGTGGAGATGAGCACCGGTCTCACCGGAGCCACCGCCCTGCACCCGACGCGCCGGGCCGAGCTACGCCTCGGCGGGGGCGCCGTGGTGGGGGAGGTCGGGGAGGTGGACCCCGACGTCATGCGTGCCTTCGGGCTCGACCCCGACCGGCGCCGGGTGGGGTGGCTCGAGGTGGATCTGACGGCCGTGCTCGGTGCGGGGTCCCCCGAAGCGGCCCGCGCCGCCCCGGTGAGCCGGTTCCCTTCGAGCGACATCGACCTGGCCTTGGTGGTGGGCGAGGAAGTGTGGGCCGCCGAGGTGGCGGCCACCTTGGCGGCAGCGGGAGGCGACCTGCTCGAGTCGGTGCGCCTCTTCGACGTCTACCGCGGTGCGGGGGTGCCGGACGGCACCCGCAGCCTGGCTTACCGGCTCCGGTTCTGCGCCTTGGACCGCACCCTCACCGACGAGGAGGTGGGGGCCCTGCGCCTGGCCTGCATCGAGGCCGTGGCCCTGGCCCACCAGGCCGCCCTCCGTGCCTGACCAGTCCTCAAGAGCTCCTGGCGCCCTCAGCGGAGCGGACGCCCGGGCGCAGCATCGACCCGGAGCCCTGAGTGTCGGTGCCGGCTGATGCCGTGAGCCCGCCGGTGGTGCTGCACACCCTGCTCACGGCATGGCAGACCACGTGGGCCAGCTGCCTGGCGCTAGCACTGGAGGTGCTGTTGGCGGCCTGGTACGTGGTGGCGGCCCGGCGCCTGTCGGCTCGGGGCCGGCGCTGGTCACCGTGGCGCACGGCCTCGTTCCTCGGGGGCAGCGCCCTCATCGTGGTGGCGGTGCAGTCGGGCCTGGCCTCCTACGACGACTCGGTGTTCACCATGCACGTGGTCCAGCATCTGCTGCTAATGAACTTCGCCCCGGTGCTGCTGGCCCTGGCTGCCCCGGTGACCTTGGCCCTGCAGTCGTCGTCGCGCCGGACCCAGCAGCTGCTGTTGCGCATCCTGCACCTCCGGGTGGTCGAAGCGGTGACCCACCCGGCGGTCGTGGTGACGGCGGCGTACGGGACCATGCTCGTGTACTTCCTCACCCCGTTCTACCGGTTCTCCTTGGAGCACCCGGTGGTCCACGAGCTGACGCATCTGCACTTCCTGGTCACGGGATGTCTCTTCTGGTGGCTGGTGGTGGGCCGCGACCCGTCGCGGTGGCGGTTGTCGTACCCGTACAAGCTGGCCGTGTTGGCGGGAGGGATCCCGGTGACGGCCATTCTCGGCATCGGCCTCACCGGGTCCAGGGCCTCGATCGCGGCCGGTTTCCACTCGGTGGCCGACACCCATGCCGGGGGGTCGGTGCTGTGGGTGGTGGGGGAGCTCACCACCTTGGTGGCCATGGGCATCGTGGTCTTCGGGTGGATGCGATTCGAGGAGCGCGAGGCGATTCGCATCGACCGGCGACTCGATGCCGAAGCCGCTGCGGAAGCCGCTGCCGCCGCCGAGGCCGGGCAGATCCCCACGTGAGCCGCTATGGGAATCGGATGACGCGACCTCCGGCGCTCGATGTGGTACTGCTATGGGCACCAGAGAAAGGAGGTGGTCCAACTG
>DATKSG010000062.1:0-19979 GCA_035531775.1 Acidimicrobiales bacterium
ATGAGCAGAGCGGCGCCGATGATGGGAGCCAATCCGTATAGAGGTGAACTGTCGCCCAGGTACTTGCCGATGACGAAGGGAAACAGCGACAGCACGAACGCGGCGATCACCGCGCCTGCCCGGCTGCCCAGACCACCCACGACGACAACGATCACCAGGACCAGCGAGTAGTCGACGCCCACCGACGGAAAGAACGTCTCCGAGTTGACCAGGTAGACCGTGAAGCCGATCACCGCGCCCGCCACGCCGGCCAGGGCACCGGACAGCACGAAGGCGAGAAGCTTGTAGCGCGCCACGTCGACGCCGAAAGATTCGGCCACCGGCTCGCTCTCGCGAATGGTGCGGAATGCCCGGCCCAACCGGGTGCGGGTCACGTTGACGTCGAGGAGCCAGGCCAGCACCAGAACCACCAGCGCCCCGGCCAGCATCTGCGTCTGATCGACGATGGTGACCTTGCCCCAGAGCCGCCGTGTGAGCTCCACCCCGGCCGAGCCACCAGTGAAGAGGTTGAAGCGGAGCACGGAGTTGTACATGGCGTAGCCGAAGGTGATCGTGACCACCGCCAGGTAGAGACCACGCAGTCGCAGCGCCGGAAAGCCGATGATCAGAGCCACCAAGCCGGCGACGACCCCGGCGATGGGCAGGCCGACCCACATGGGCAGGCCGGCCCGGCTCGTCACCAGCCCGGCGGAGAAGGCGCCGACCGCCAACAGCGCGCCGTGGCCGAGCGAGATCTGCCCGGCGTATCCGGTTAGCAAGTTGAGTGCTATGGCGGCGATGGCCAGGCCGGCCGCTCCAGCCAACGCCAGCGCCCAGTCCTGGCCGAACCAGCTCGGCATCTCCCGAGCGGTGAGGATGGGCCCGAGGATTGCCGCCAGGAGCAACAGGACCACGTTGCTCCGGTAGGGGGTGACGATAGAACGCCACCGCGTCAGCGCCGTGTCGTATTTCGATGCCTTGTCCGTGGCGGTGGCGCCACTATCGGCCGGGAACTCCGTCGTCGCCGTCATCCCGCCTCCGCCCGCGTCACCGACCGGCCGAGAAGGCCCTGCGGCCGGAACAGCAATACGCCGATGACGACGGCGAACAGCACGATGGTGAACACCCCCGGGATGCTCCCGGGCACCATGAACGTCGCCTCGCTGGTCAGCACGCCGACGACGAGCCCTCCCACGAACGCTCCGGAGAGACTGCTGAGACCGCCGAGGAGCGCGGCGGCCAGGCCGCAGATGAACAGCTGAAGGCCAAGGCCGTTGGGGGCGATCAGGGTGATGGTCGGTTCGATGAGGAGGGCGGCCAGGGCGCTGAGCACCGAGGCGGCACCCCAGGTGAACATGTTGATGCGGTTGAGCGGCAGGCCTACCAGGCGCGCCGCCGTGGCATCCTGCGCCGCAGCGCCGACGGCAAGCCCGAAGTCCGTGTGGCGCAGGAAGACGATGAGGACCGCCCCGATGACGGCGATGACGCCGAAGCTGAGGAACTGGGTGGGGCTCACATAGAAGCCGGCGATCTGCACTCCAAGTCCCTTTATCGGCGGCGGCAGATAGCGCGGGGTCGGGCCGTTCAGGTACACCTCCAGGGCGATCAGGAGCCCGAGCAAGCCGATGGTGCCCACCGCCACCGTGAGTCGGGGCGCAGCTTCCAGCCTCCGCACGACCAACCGCTCGAAGAGGAGACCGATCACCAGGGCGGTGGCGATGGCGGCCAGCGCTCCCACCCAATACGGCTGGTGCCAGGATTCGGTGACGATCCAGGCGATGAACAACGAGGCTGTGCCGATTTCGGCCTGGGCGAAGTTGATCACCCGCGAACCGCGGTAGGCGAGCACGATGCCCAGCGCGATGAGCGCGTAGGTGCCACCCTGCACCAGCCCGATGACAAGCGCCTCTAGCACGTCAGCCTCCGGCGGCGCAGAGTCCGCCGCTCAAGGTGCAGGGGTGCGCCATGAAGAATCGGTACAGAGCATCGGTGATGTTGGGCCCGCCGGGGTTTGTGTAGATCCGGCCGTAGCCCTCGGGGTTCCCGCTCGGATTGCCGTCCGACCCGGGCTGGGTGTAGCCCGACGGATTCGTGTTGAGATTGGGCCCGCCCGGCCAGGCGTGCAGTTCGCCGTGGACGATCCACAGCTGGCCCAACGCGGCAGCCGAGTCGGAGGCGCAGGCAGAGCCGTCGAGGGAGTAGTAGAAGATGTCGTAGGGCGTCTTGGCCACCGGTGGGTCGGCTCCGGTGTCGACGAGCGACGACGGGACGACGGGTCCGGTGTGGGCACAGAACGAGCTGGGAACGGGTTTTCCGAGGATGCCGCCGTGCGCCGCAAAGTCGTCGGTGACCAGCCACTGCTGGGCGGCTTCCAAGGCGTTGGCCACCGGTACGACCGGGTCGGCATCGCCGTTCTCGACGAAGAACGGCATCACGTGGGCGCGGCTGGCCCCAGATCGGTCTTCCGAGGCTTGATAGGCGAGCAGTCCGGAGACCTGCGGTGGTAGCACCGAGGGCTGTGTGAAGCAAGGCAGCCCGCGGTACTCACAGCCGGCGATGATGCCGACCGAGGCATACAACTCCGGGTAGGTGGCCGCCATGATGTCCGCCATGGCGGCTCCGGCGGAGACGCCGAGGACGAAGACACGCGACGTATCGCTTTGCATCGCTGCGGTCACCGTGGAGGTGATGCCGGCGATGAGTGCCGGCTCGCCTGAGCCGCGTTCCTGGCCCTGGGGCAAGAACCAATTCCAGCAGTAGCCGCCGTTGCCATCGAAGCTGGTGCCGGTACTGGTGAAGGCCGCCTGATTGGGGTAGACGACGTCGAAGCCTTCCGTGTCCGCCTCAGTGTCGAAGGCGCTCAGGTAGGCGATGTCCTGTGCCTGTTGCGAGCAGCCGTGTAGCACCACCAGAAGCGGCCGGCCAGCAGCCGCCGACGGGGGCTCATACAGCCAGTACGTGCGCGTCAGCCCCTGCGTCGAGTACGAGCAGAACAGATGCGTGCCAGCCGGTTCCCCCGCCCAGTCCCAGCCATCGTGGGCCAGTGATGGGCTTGTCGTGCTACTCACCGGAGTGCACCGGGGAGGCTCGGTGATATCGACAGGAGCGGTATGCAGAGGGATTCCGGCGGTGCTCCACAGACTGACGGCGGCGATGGCGATGGTGACGGCGAGCCAGCGTCTCATCACGAGACGTTGTTTTCGCAGAAGCCGGTGTTGTACCAGATGCGCTGGGTCGAGCCCGGCTCAGTGGCGTAGATGTCCTCGGCGCTGCCACCGTGGTACCCGTCACCGCCACTGAAGTCGACCGGGCAGTTGGCACCAACCTGCTGCTTGTAGCCGTGCAGCATGAGTCCGGCGACGCCGTCTCTCGTGCAGTTCGCGCCGCAATCGACGAGCAGCTGCGCCACCTGGCGCCAGGCTTCCCAGGTGCCGAAGAGGAGGTCACCGCCATCGCCGCACAGGTTGGCATTGGGGTCACGCTTGGCGTACTCGGCCTCGAACTTCAGGACCTCTTCCTGATATGTCGTGTTACCACCGAAATAGTTGCTGGGCCGTTCTGAGGGGCACGCGTACGCCGGCCAGGGCACCATGCCGTACATCTGGCTGGTGTCGACGCCGGACTGGTTCAGCGTGTACAGCGTCAGGTTGAAGGGGTAGAGCAGCCACTTGGGGTTGAATCCCTGGTTGGCCGACTGCTGGATGATCTCGTCGGCGGCCAGGGCGTTCTCCCAGATGAACACCACTTGGGCGCCCTTGGTGTGCATGTCGGCAATCTGCTGCGGGTACTCGCTCTGGTTGTTCGTCACCGGATCATCGGCGACGATGTTGTTTTGCTCGCCGGCGGCGGCCAGGGTCTGTTTGAAGGTGGCGATGCCCGGAGACCAGTTCGAGCTGTTGCGCTCGATGATGCCGATCTTCAAGCCGTTCATATGGGCGAGGTAGTACTGGCCGAACTGGCGGCCCACCGTTTCGAGGGTGGGGAGCATGGTGAAGCTGTACTGCAGGCCGGCCGTGCCCTGTTGGGTGGCGATGTGGTGGATGTAGAGCATGTGGTTCTGCTCGGCCCACACCCGCACCGCCGGTATCTGGTCGAAGCCGATGCCGCTCAGTAGGAAGAAGTCACCCCCCGGCTGTCCCTCGCACGCTTGGGCCGCCTGCACGGCCTTGCTCGGCTGGTACCCGTCGTCCTGGATGTTGATGCCGGGCGACGGTGGCGACGTGGCGGGGTTGAGAACCTGCCGGTTGTAGATGCCCGCCTGGCCCGCGGTGTGGGGATAGGGGTCGTCAGCCGGGTCGTCGACCATCTGCCAGAAGACGTTGAGGTCCGAGGCGCCGATGTTGAAAGCGGGACCGAAGGTGAGTGCGGCGTGTGCACACAGCTGGATCGATTTGTTGGTGAGGCCGACGGTTTCGTCCGAGCCGCTGTAGAGGTGATCGAGGGGGGCGACTGGCGTATTGGCGCCGGCGAAGGCCGCGGCGCCGGCAGGGACGGTGGTGACGGTGTGGCTGACGCCGCTGCCTCCGGCGCTGGTCCCACCAGCCGTGCCGGCCACTGTACCGGTCGTGTTCGCCACCCCCGGGTTGTAGGTAGGGACGCCCGAAGCCGGTCCATGGCCCGCCGATGCCGCCTGCGTGGACCCGCCCCCGACGGCGGTGGGCTCATGGGTGGTGGCGTAGGCGCCCCAGGCCGAGCTCCAGATCAGCACGGTGCCCGCCACGCCGGCGATGCTAGGATGCAAGGTGAGTTCTTTGCCCAGGGCGGCTCGGAGGCCGGTACCGCCCTGCAGGGCTGTGGAGACGGGCTTGGCCAGGAGAGCTACCGACGCCGCCAGGCTGATCCCGAGAACGAGCAACCACATGGGGAGGCCCGATCCGCTGCCGCCCGACGGCGACGGCGTCACCGGAGCTCGCACCGGCATCGGGCGCAGGCTCGATGGGTGGCTGGGGACGGGAGCAACCGTCGGGGGCGTCACCGGCGACACCGTGGTCCCTACCGGGCCCGATCCGAACGACGAAGGGGTCGAGGCCGAAGGGGAGGGTCCATTGGTGGTGGAACCGCTGCCGGTGGCGCCGACGGACGTCGGCGGCAGGCTGTAGGTGGCGCTCACCGCCGTGAGCTCACGCTCGAAGGCGATGGCCCAGATCTCGTTCTCGCTCGCCGTGGTGGCCAGGTTCGGCACCACGGCGAAGCCGGTGTTCTGGCCCTTGGTCTGCCAGTAGGGCAGCATCGGCCCGACATCGAAGCTGAAGCTGGTGACGTTGCCCTGGGCGTCTTTGACCGGGAGTCCGACGACCTGGGGGCCGTTGGTATCAGGCGTAGGCGCAGCGCAGTTCACCGACGTCGAGCAGCCGGCGAAGCTGGGCGTGAGCGGCATGGAGAGCGGGTAGGCGACGAGGGCCGCTGCTGCAGCGGCGGCGGCCGGGCCGGTGGTGCCGTTGGCCACGTTGTCCTGCGGCTCGGTGGGGTCGTTGTGGATCGTCAGCGTCACTACCAGGGAGCTCACCGTCGCCCCCTGCGGGATGGCGCTCAACTCCAGATGGAACAGCGCGTGGTACGTCGCTCCTGGTGTCGATCCGCCGCTGGCCAGCGGGCCTTGCGCATCCGGAGTGGCGCCGACGTGGACACTGATGGGGTCCGGCGAGCCGCAGTTGGCCTGGCTGCAAGAGTCGACCTGGTAGGCGTCAGGCCCGGCATCTGGCACATACCCCTGGATGTCGGCTGCCACTGCGCGGGTCTGCGTCTGAGCCTGAGCCGCCGGCGTCGCCACCAGGGCGACGCCGGCCAGAACCGCCGTTGCGAGGCTGACCAGCCCCGACCCGAGTCGAAGCCGCCGACGCCAACGATGGCGCCGGTCGGTGCCCACGGTGCCGGGCATAGGTGTCGAACCGCCGTTCCGCCTACAGCGACTTCCTGCCATCCTGAGGAGTCCCTCCCATATCCCCATAGGCCGCACGCTGGCCTAACGTACGTTAGGTCGGCTATCATGAGCGGTCGCATCGGTGGTGTCAAGTGAGAGCCGATGCCGCCTTCTCGAGGAGAACGACCCTGAGCGTCAAGACGCTTCGCCAGGACCAACCCCCGGAACGCCAGCTCGACCTGGGCGGACCGGCACCCCTGCTCGACGGGGAGGCCACCTATCTGCTGCCGCCGCGTCTAACTGCCGAAGGCACCCTGCGCCGGATGCTCGAGGCCGCCCTGATTCGTTTCGGTGAACGGGGCTATCACGCCGTGCCCGTACGTGACATCGCCCGCGGCGCAGGAGTCCGAGCCAGCTCGATGTACGAGCACCGCGCCTCCAAGGAAGAGCTCCTCGTCGACCTGATGATGGCCGGCCACGAAGAGCACCGCGACTGGTTGGCCACCGCCCGACGTGAGTCGGGAGATGACCCGCGTGACCAGATGAGGGCCATCGTGCACGCCCATGTCCGCTTCCACGCCACCTATCCGCTGTTGGCGCGCGTCTGCAACCGGGAGCTCGGCAGCCTGAGCCCAGCGCGCCTCGACGCCGTGCTGCGCGTGCGCAACGCCGCAGTGGACCTCATCCGTGACGCCATCGAACGAGGCGTGGGTCAAGGTGTCTTCCGCGTGCCCGACGTCTACCTGGCGGCGGCGGCGATCGGTGCCATAGGCATCCGCGTCGCAGAGTGGTACACACCGGAGTCCGGCTTCGGTGTCGAGGAGGTCGCCGACTCCTATGCGCTCTTCGCCCTTCGCCTGCTGGGCGATGGTGAGCACCGGAGCTCAGGTGCGAGCGACGAAGACCCGGTAGCCGGTGGGAGAATCCAAGGTTGAGATCGACGTGAATCCGGCGCGTTCGAGTGCCTCGTTCACCCAGCCCGGACCGTCGCCACCAGTAAGACCGGGGCCACCACTGCTCAGGTTCTCCTGCAGGCAATACAGCAGCCCAGCGGAATGGACTACCACCGAGAACGGATTCTGCACGTCGGTGCCCAGGTCCCCCGACATCGCCGATTCGGCGAGGAGGAACACCCCGCCGGGCGCCAGGGCCCCACGCACCTGGGCAGCGACAGCGGCGGGATCTCCGAAGTGGTGGAAGGAATCGAGACAGGTCACGAGGTCGAACGCCTCCCTGCCCAACTGCTCGGCGCCGGCCGCTTCGGCCGTGAGGCCTCCCAGCCCCTCGGCCGAAGCCCTGGCCCGGGTGGCTTCGATCTGGTGACTGTCGAGGTCGTAGGCGGTGATGGATGCCGACGGAAAAGCCTTGGCCATGATGACAGCGGCATCGCCGTTGCCGCTGGCCAGGTCGGCGATACGACCTCCTGCCGCCAGCGTGGTGACCAGCCCCTCGCAGGACCCGATCCACTCATCTACCAGAGCCATGGCGTAGGTGGGGGTATTGATGCGTCCGATCGAATCGCCGTAGGCGGCGTGGAAGCGGTTGGGCGCCACACCCTTGCCGCTCTGCATGGCGTCGGCGATCTCGGGCAGCACGCTGCTCGTACGATCCACGAAATCGACGACAGCCCGGGCGTTCACCGGGAAGCCCGGTCCGAAGACAAAGCGCGTCTCGTCGGTCAAGGCAAAGCAGTCCCCCTCGAGCGAGACGTGCCCGGCACTGGCCATGGCCCAGAGCCACTGAAGAGCATTGCGCTCATCGACGCCGGCACGTTCGGCGATCTCCGCCGCCGTGCCGGGAGCAGCCAGCAGGGCATCGAGGAGCCCGGTGCGAGCCCCCAGGCCGAGGACGGTCATCGCATACCAGCCGAGCAACTGCGACAACCACTTCGGGGGTTGGTTGGCCACAGGTCCTCCCTCCGCTCAATTGCGTCGTGGCCACGCTAGCTCTGAGCTGCCCGCTCAGGAACCCCGTTCGCTGGTGACGGCCTGGTGGAAGAGCTGGAGTCTCTGCCCGGCCTCGACCACGTCGGAGGAGATGTTCGCCGAGACCAGATGCGACAGGTGGCCCTCGCTGACGACGATGGCCAGGTCGATGAGGGCGTCTTCAAGTCGGGCAATTCGGTCGGTCACATCCATGACGTCTCCTTGCTCTGTTGCGGTGGCCGCTGCGTAGCTGCTAACACATCAAGCGGTGCGAGGCCACATCCGGGGCGGAACGGATGGTCGAGCGGTCCATGGCGGCCGCCGTGGCGCGCTGCCCGTGCCCAAGACCCTGCCACATCGCCTGGGGGTGGTCGCGCTGGCCATCGTGGGAGTGGTGGCCACCCTGGCCACCACGGCCGTCGGAGCGTCGCGGCCACCGGTGATCGCAGCGCAATGCGCCGAGCAGGGCATCACCACGCCGGTGTCCGACGTCAACGCCCAGGCCGGGGACGGCAGGGTGACAGTAGGACTCAATGCAGCAGGAACGGTGACGGTGTTCAAGTATCCGAACCCGAGCTACTTCAACCAGGTCAAGTACTACACCTCGGCCACGGACGCCCAAGGCGACCCCATTGGCGCCCTCCCCAACGAGGGGAGTTTCGCCGGCCTGCTCTACCAGGTCCATGGCACCACCCGATTCTCGTGGCTTCGTGACTGGCAGAGCTCGCAGCGGTACCTCACTACGGGCACGCCGGTGCCGGTGACTACGTACCGGAACCCGAGCCTGGGCCTCACCGTGGTGGACACCGATCTGGCCACGGTGGCGCCGACAGGATCCTTCGTGCGCTCGTTCGACATCGAGCGGGCGACCTCATCTCCAGTGACGGCAGCGAGCCTCGTGTACTACGAGAAATTCAGCCCCATCGCCTCCAAGGTGGACTACGCCCCGGGCCAGGACAACTGCCTGCAGCAGTTCGACGACCAGCAGGTGGCCGCCTTCGACCGGCAGTCGCAGTCGGTCGTCCACTCGTGGTCCGGCGTCGACGCCAGCACGGGAAAGCCCTCGTCGGTGGCCGTCGCCTTCGGCTTCGACACCCCGGTGTCGATGCACGAGGTGGGCCGCGACAGCCACGAGCCCTTGGCCCCGCCGGTGGGACCGGCCGACGGCTTCGACCAGCTCACCTCGGCATCCCACCAACTCGGCGGCGCCAGCTTCGAAGCTGGCCAAGCCACTGCAGCGTTGGCCACACCGCTCCAGTTCGACAGCGCCGGGCACGCCGCCACCCGCATGATCATCGCCCCCGCGCCCACCTCGGCCGGTGCGCTGGGGGTGCTGCGGGCCACCAGAGCGGGAACCTTCTCCGCCGAGTGGTCGGCGGTGCAGAACGAATGGTCACACTGGCTCAAGACCGCCGCTCTGCCGGCCACCACTGATCAGGCAGTGCTCGACGATGCCACGAGGGCGCTCATCAGCATGCGGCTGGCCATCGACCCCGACACCGGTGCCATCGTGGCGTCGGCCGACACCGAGACCCCCTACGGCGAGGACTGGATCCGCGACGGCGCCTTCATCAACCGGGCGCTCGACATAGCCGGCTACCACGACATCGTGACGCGCCACGATCTATTCGAAGCAGCCGCCCAATCGTCGCCGGCCCGTCCCGATCCGCTGGCGCCGCCGGGCAACTGGCCCATGGACGTCTACGGCGACGGCACACCGGGAGGCCCCATCCCCTACGAGATCGACGAGACGGGCCTCGGCGCCTTCACGTTGTGGGACCACGCCCAGTACCTGCCGGCCGCCCAGAGAAGCGGCTATCTCAAGAAGGTGTTCCCGGCCATCTCCCGGGCCGCCACGTGGCTGGCATCCTGCGTCGATGCCAAGAACGGCCTCGAATGCCCGGCCAACGAGGACGACAGCTTCACCCCGTCGCAGACCCTCCACGGGTCGGGCCCGGCGCTGCTCGGCCTGCGCTCGGCGCTGTCAGCCGCCGGCGCTCTCGGGATCAACAATCCGACCACCGCCCTGTGGAAGACCAGGGTGACCGCACTCACCTCGGCCATCGACAAGCTGTGGGACCCGGTGCACGGCGCCTACGAGGAGCAGGCCGGGCGCAGCTCGGCCCTGCCTGTGTCCTACACCGACGGCGGCTGGCTGCTGTGGCCGGTAGCGCTGCACCCCTACAGCGACGTGCGCATGCAGAACGAGGCCGGCGCCGTGTGGTCGGCCATGGAGCAGTCCTTCGCCAGCAACTCGGGAGGCTACGAGGGCAAAGCACTGCTCGGTGTGTGCGCCGCCGAGCAGCCGGCCACGCCGGCCCAGCACAGCGCGCTCCAGTCGGAGTTGCACTTCATGGCCACGACCCTCACCACACCCACCGGGCTCTTCGGCGAGTTCTGGCAGCGCTTCCCAGCCGGTGGCCCCATACGCACCGAGAACGACATGCCCCATGTGTGGACCGGAGCGCTGTTCTACCTGTCGGCCATGTGCATCGACCCGCCCCGCTAGCGGCTGACTGGGCGACACAAGGGATACCGAAGCCGGGCGCGGACGCCGGTCAGGAGAATCTGCAGCTGGCCTGGCTGGCCGTGGTGCAGGCCCCCTGGCCCAGGTCGGGCACCTCGAAGGACTCCGTGGTCCCCTTGCCGTCGTGGGTGATCTCGACGATGGACGCGAACCGGCCGTCCACCGGGTCCGACCGCGTCACGGTAACCGGGTAGGGGATGGAGGTGCCCTGCGCGCAGTTGGGGACGCAACCCAACTCGTTCCTGGTGCCATGGCCGACGGCACGACTGGTGCCCCACACCGACCAACTGAGCCCGGTGGCGATGTCGCCGGCGTCACCCGAGAAGTAGATGGCCGCCGGCTGCCGCCCCGTCCATCCTCCGATGGTCACGGTAGGCGTAGAGGCGAGGGGCACCCCGACCGGCCTCGAAGTACCGCTTCCGCAGCTCTCCACCACCGCCGGCAGCATTAGGAGAAGCGCTGGCCGGAGGGCACTGCTCCTGAGGGGAAGACGAACGCGCATAGGCGCAGTATGAACCAAGACAGGGTGAAGTCCCCGGTAGGACGAGTCCAGGCAGGTGAGGGCACCACCTCGCACTGGTGTCTGCGTTAGGTACCCCCTGCCCCCCGGCCGCCTCGGTCCGCGACGCGTCGCGATCGGCAAGGACGAGCAACTCGCAGCCTCGGACAGTGGCCGCCACTACGAGCGAAGGTACGAAGTGGCCGTCCCAGCGGCGTCCCTAGGTGTACCTGGAGCTCGTCCTACGGATTTGACCTGGGCTTTAGCAGGCTCCGGACGGCCCCGCCGCGCTCAGGTGCAGTGTGACCTGAGAAGCCGAGGCGACGTTGGTGAGCAGGAGGTGATCGGCGCTGGGCGCCGAGCTGACGGTGGCCCCGGTGACCACCGGGCAGTAGCCGTGGGGGAAGACGTCGTAGAAGGCGTCGACCGGCACGAAGACGACCGTCGGCGCGACCACGGTGTGGTCCGGAGCGTAGGTGAGAGTGAAGGTCTTGGCGGCCGCGTCCCATGCCATGGCCGTCGGAGTCCCGGCCACGGCCTGGGCGTAGGGGCGGACGAGCACGGCCGCCTTGATCGGGTCGATCACACCGGCGTCGCTCACAAGGGCCTCGGTCGATCCTCCGGTCGGATCGTGATACTGCTTCCACTGCCAGTAGCTCCAGCCCACCAGGTTCTCGTCGGCCAAGTTGGCCACCCGTGACAGGTCGGTCGAATCCTCGCCGGATCCGAACTCGCTCATGAACCAGCCCGGGCCACCCGGTTGCTGCGTCGTCGATGCGGCTGCGCGAGCGCGCTGCTGTTGTTGCATGACAACCGCTTCGGGATCGGCGCACATCGGTGAGCTGTTGAAGTCGTAGTAGGCCTGCCCGGCACTGGCCAGGCAGTAGTCGTGGAAGTCGAGGACCAGACGCCCGAAGGGCATGGCCCCTACCCAGTTCACCGCGCCGAAGTCGTTGGCCACGTCTGGCTCGTAGAACACAAGATGGTTGGGGTCGCTCTTCTCGATTCCCGCCACCGCTCCCTGGGCCGGGTCGGTGGGCGGGCACACGAGGGGGGCGCCGGTACCCGATACCTGTCCAGGGGTGGCGGTACCTGTGTAGAAGCACTCGAGCTTGGCGTCGAAAGCTTCGTTACCGACGGCGGTGGCGATCTCCGAGGAGAACGGCTCGTTGAACACGTCGTAGCCGATGACCCAAGGATTGTCGGCGAAGTGGGAGGCGACGGCTGCCCACACGGCGTCATAATTCTGCTGGAGCCCGCCAGCCACATCGTTGTTCCAGAAGTGCTCAAAGGCGGTGCCCACTGCGGGGGTGAAGTAGTTGCCCGACCAGTTGCCGGTATTGGTAGGAGGAATGCCGTTGGTGCACACGGCCCAGTCGGGCGCGCCCTCGCCGGCGAAGTACTCGTTGTACACGTCCTGGTGCATGTCGACCAGCGCGTAGATGCCGTGGGAGGCGAGCAGCGACACCGTGCGGTCGATTCCGGCCAGGTAACCGGTCAACGTGGTCTGGTCGTACTGGCCCGGGTCGCCGGCAATGCCCTCGGTACAGGTCTTGGCGCTGTTCACGGGCAACGATCCGGGCTCGAGGCCCTTCCACACGATCCCGAGGCGCACCACGTCGAAACCGAGGGCGGCCATCTTCGAGGCGTCGGTGTCGCTGAAGGTGGATGCGGTGAGCTCGTAGGGGGGGACCTTGTAGACGGCGTTGACCCCGTGCAGGATCAGGGCCCGGCCGTAGGCGTCGCGTAGAAAGGGCCCGCCTGGGGCGGTGACGCACCCGGCCACGGTGTCGGGTGCGGTGGGGGCCACAGCACACCACGAGGCGGTGCCGCCGGTCGGGGCCACGCTGCCGTAGGGCGACATGGCCAAAACCGAGGCTCCTGCCAGCGCGCCACTACCCAGCCAGAACGTGATCCGCCGAACCGTGTACCTGTGCACCGAGAACCGCCCTTCTCGTCGTGCCCCCGACCGCCGCTATCAGCCTAGCCACGGCCGAGGGAAGCCCTCAGCTGTTGGCCGGGGGGCTGCAGCTGAGGGCGTAGGCGCAGACGTAGAAGCCGTCGCCCAGCCCGTCGAGGGCCGATGGTGTCGTCTCCACCGGCACGGCTGTCACCGGGATGGCCCCCGCATCGCCAGGGGTCTGCCAGGGACCGCCGTAAGCGACGAAGTCGCCGCCATCGAACAGTGTCTGCCCGACCCCCCCGACCGGAACGGGCACCAGGCCGAAGGCCGACGGTGCCTCGAAGACCCACTCGGCCGAGGACTCCGACGAGACGTAGGAGACGACGGTGCTGTAGCTCCAGTTGCCGACATCGGTGATCGAGATGCGCCAGCTCGAGTTGCCACCCACGCTGGCGATGCTGGCCACCATGAGGTCCCCGGGGTTGACGGTCCCGGGCAGGTCCACCGGTCCGGCCGGTAGCAGCTCGTACCAGGCCGAGTAGGCCCCGCCGGCGACGAAGTTGTCGATGGGGCTGCTCACCTGCTGGGTGCCGGTCTGGATCAGGTCCTGGGCGCTGTAGCCGCCGATGCCGACCCAGTTGGCCGAGGCCCCGGGGGGAAGCGACCCGGCGTCGGGCACGACCCAGCTCCCTTCCACGTAGGTGACGCCCGGGTTGGTGGACACGTAGCCGGCCCAGTTGCCGGTCGGGGTCGCCACCGCGTGCTTGAGCGTCGCCTTGGCGGGGGCCAGTCCTGGACCGCTCGTGACCCCGGCCAGGAGCGCGCCGGCGACGATCCCCGACGCCACCAGACGCCGGACCGAGAGCCACTGCATGGGTACCGACCTCCTGGGGGGTAGGAGCTACCGGTCCCCGCCCGGTCCGGTCAGAATGAGAACGGGCTTAAGGGCTCAGGATTGCGGGGGATCGGTGCGCGCCGGTCGCTTCGCTCCCATGCCGCCCCCTCAGCCGGAAGACCCACCCGGCGCCACGGTGGTAGTGGTCGTGCCTGCACGCAGTAACGGACTGCAGGTCTGCAGGGCGGCCTGGACGGTGGGGTTGGTCCGGTCGAGTCCTGCCAGCGCACCTGGCCCGGTGCCGCTCAGCGTTACACCGTTGTCCTTGAGGCAGCTTTCGAAGGCGGAGAAGTTGCTGAGCCCCGCCCCGCCGCCGAATCGGAATCCGCCCGCCGGCAACTTGGACCGGCAGGCCGCACCAGGTAGCCGGCGCTGGTAAAGGACTGCGCTTCGGAGATCACCCCCGCCACTTCCGGCCCCTGGGCGGCGTCACCGGTGTAGGCGAGATACAGCCGCACCACGAAGGGCCGGCCCGGGGAACCACGCAACTCGTCGACGGCGGCCATCCGGGCGGCTGGGTCCTCGGGCACCGTTCCCGACACCGGGAGCACCGCCCCGGCCGGCCCGCCGGGATAGATCCCGAAGACGATCCTGGACGGTGCCGGTGCGTTCGGCGACGAGGGCAGAGAACCTTGGCAGGTGTCGTCGGCAGACAGCGCCGACGACAGCGATGCCCCGACGCCGTGGCCCCTCCCCGATGCCGGCACGGCCGCCACCACGACGACCGAGGTCGCCACCACCCAGCATCCGACCCGCCACCACCGACCGAGCACCCGCCGCCTTCCGTGTCGTCCGCCGCCTCCACGCTACCGGCCGGACGGTGAAGGGTTAGGTGCCGGGCCTCCACCGCCGCCGCTCGAGGACCCGCACCTCGAGCGGCACTGCGAGGACCGGGTGGGTGGTGTGGCGATCGTGGAGGAACCCGAGCTTGTCCATGACGCGCCCCGAGGAGACGTTCTCGGGCTCGAAGATGCTGAGGATGCGGTCGAGGCCGAGGGGGTCGAAGCCGTAGCCGAGCGCCGCCGCCCCGGCTTCGACCGCGTAGCCCTGGCCTCGGAATCGCTCTCCGAAGCGCCATCCCACCTCCACCGCCGGCAGCACCTCGGGCAGGAAGGTGGGCACGTTAAGGCCGGCCCAGCCGGCCATGACGCCGTCCTCCTTGCGCACCACGGCGCACAGGCCAACGCCGTCAGGTTCGTAGCCGGCCACCACCCGCTCCAGAAAGGCGGCCGTCTCCTCCTCGCTCTGGCCCCGTCGCAGGGGGAACCACCAGAACGAGGGCTCGGCGTGGAGGAGGGATAGCTCCGAGAGGTCGGCCATGGTGAAGGGGCGCAGGAGCAGCCGGTCGGTCTCGAGTTCCTCTGGGGCCATGGGGCCGGATCGTAGGGCTCCCTGAGCCCCTTCAGGAGGCCCGCAGAGGCCCCCAAAAGCCGTTGATCACTCCAACGAACGGCCCCCGGGGCTGGGGGAGCGTGGGAATCTCCCTGGTGAGGGATATCTGGCCGTGCGGTATGCCTGTCGCCTACGTTCTCCTTACGTGGCCGAAGCCAACCTTCCGCCACCGCCGCGGTCCCTGCCCTCGCCCCCGTCGAGCCTTCCCGACGCACCGGGCCGGGTGGCACTGACGAGGACAGCCGTGCGGGCCCAGTTCGCATCGCTGCGCGCCCGGATGCCCCGTAGCTCACGGGGAGCCGCTCCCTTGTCGGTCATCGCGGTGGCAGCCGCGCTCATGGCGAGCAGCGTGGCCATGGGATCGACCGGAGCGCGGGGTGCCACGGTGCACCACGTCCGCAGCAACCCCACCCCCAACGCCAGCCTCGAGCAGCAGTTCGCCGCCAGTGCTCCGCCGCTGCAGTTGCCGGCCGCCACCGCCCCGCCGGCGCCGGCCCCGCCCACCTTGGCCTCGGCCCCGCCGCTACAGAGCCACGAGATCTTCGGCTTCGCCCCGTGGTGGAACCTGGCCGAGGAGGCAGTCTTCGACGTGAAGGACCTCACCACCATCGCCTACTTCTCCGTCGACATCAACGGCGACGGCACCGTCGACCAGTCGAGTTCGGGCTGGGACGGATATCAAAGCCAGGCCCTGGCCGATCTGGTGACCCGTGCGCACGCCGCCAACGACCGCGTGGTGCTGACGGCCACCTGTTTCGACCAGCACACCCTCGACCACCTGACCTCCGATCCCCAAGCAGCGGCCCGCCTCGGCGCCACCATGGTCCAGCTGGTGTCGGCCAAGAACTTGGACGGCGTGAACTTCGACTTCGAAGGCAAAGGGCCCCAGGACCAGCGCGGCCTCGACAACCTCATTGCGGCGGTGTCGGCCCAGTTGCGCGCCGCCGATCCCCACTGGCAGGTGAGCATGAGCACCTACGCCAGCTCGGCCGGCGACCCCAACGGGTTCTTCGACATCGCCGGGCTCAACAAGAGCGTGGACGCCTTCTTCGTCATGGCCTACGACATGGACGACCCCTCCACCCCATCGCCCACCGCACCGCTCACCGGGTCGGGCAACAACGACAACGTGGACCTGGCCGAGTACAGCGCCGTCGTGCCGCGCTCGAAGATCATCCTCGGCGTCCCGTACTACGGATATGACTGGCCCACCTCCGGCCCCGGCCAGGGGTCCCAGGCCACCGGGCCGCCCACCCCGGTCACCTACGCCCAGGTGGCGGCCACCAACGGGCCCTCCTACTGGGACCGCCAGAGCGATACCCCCTGGACGGCCTACCAGAACGGTTCCCAGTGGCATCAGGTCTTCTTCGACGACCCCACCTCGCTGGCGCTCAAAGCCCGCCTGGCCAACGCCTACGGCATCGCCGGGCTCGGGGTGTGGGCTCTCGGCATGGACGGCAACGACCCGGCCATGCTGGCCGCCCTGCTGGGCAAGGCCTCGCCGGCCAAATACCTGAGCGGGCCGGCCACAGCGCAGTCCTCGTCGGGCACCACCCCCGGTGCCACGCAGGGCGCCGCCAACCCGTACTCCTACAGTGGGGTATGGGACGCCAACCGGGAGAATCTCCAACCGGTCGACCCTGCCACCCTGCCCGGTGGAGGATCTGGACGCGCCGTGGGACAGCTGGCCGACTTCGCCACCAACGACCCGGCTGTGTCGTGTCTGTCGGGGGGCAAGCCCTTGCCCGTCTACGAGATGGCGGCCAGCCCCAACACCTACATCGTGCAAGCCACCACGCCGACGTACTGCGCCTCTGGGACATGGAGCTTCACCGCCGCCCCCCAGCCGAGCCCGAGCAATGGCTCAGGGAGCGGAAGCTCTTCCACCACCACGTCGCCGAGCACCACCACCACGTCGCCGCCGCCCACCGTCCCCCTCGTGACCAAGCCCACCACGAGCACCACCACGAGCTCGACCCAGCCCGGTCTGCACCTGTAACCGGGGCCGCCTCGCATGCCCGCCCGGGGCCGCCTACGAGGGGCTACGTGCAGCGGACCTGGAGCCTCGAGGACGGCCGGCCCCTAAATGACGAGACCGGCTTCCTGCGCGACGGCGGCGACGGACGCGTCGAGATGGTCCTCGCCCGTGACCTCGGCGATGAGCTCACCACCTTCACCGAGGCGAGGTACTCGGCTCGGGAGTTGGCCATGGGACGCATGCAGGAAGTGCCCATAGCCCTGAGGGGCTCCGGCGCTGGCGGCTCTCGCCGATGCCGTGAACAGTCCCCAAGCGCCGTGTTTGCGCCTCGTCACGACGACATCGAGGGAGGTGCCGCCCCGGGGCCGCTGGCCCACGACGCACTGGGAACCGGACCGACCCCAAAACACAGCGTCCCCCCCGGGGCGAGCTCACCGGCCGATATCCAAGTCCGTGACAACGGCAAACCGTCAAGCCGTGCCGACTGCACGTACTGGGCCACCGGCGATGTCTCAGGCGCGCTGATCACGAACGACCCTTGTGAACCGAGCCTGATCGTCTCCAGTGGGAACGTGGGGGTGGTGAGCTCCCAGGAGGGAGTTCCGGGGGTGACCTGGTAGATGCCGAGAGCCGATAGCACGTACCACGCAGACATCTCCCCGGCGTCATCGTTTCCCGGCAGCCCGTCGGGCGAGGCGTTGTAGGTCTGCATCTCGGAGTGCACCACCTTGGCCGTTTTCCACGGCTGTCCCAACCAGTCGTAGTAGTAGGGGGACCACAGGTCGGGCTCGTTGCTGGCGGTGTACTGGTCGCCGACGTAGTAGATGCCGCCCTCGTTGTCGTAGACCTGGGCCACCGGCAGGGGTGCGGTACCTGTCTGCAAGGCGGTGGAGAAGAACAGGTCCAGTCGCGACAAGGTTGCATCCCGTCCACCGATCGCCTGGGTGAGCCCGGCAACGTCTTGGGGTACCGACCACAGGTACTGCCACCCGGTCCCCTCCTGCCAGCCGTCTTGCGAATCGGGGCTGAAGATCGATTCCGGCCCGACGCTGGTGGGGTTGGCCCAGGAGCCGTCGCTGTTGCGGGGACGAAGGAAGCGGTCGGAGGGGTCGAAGAGGTTCTTCCAGTACCCGCCGAGCCCGCTGAACTGCTCCACCTGCGCCGGGGTGCCATAAGTCTGGGCCACCTGGGCCAGGGCGCCGTACCCGATGGCGTAGGAGAGCGTCTCCGACGATGGGCGGTTGTCGGTCCCGGCGTAGGGGATGTAGCCATTGTCCAGGTAGACGCCGAGGTGCCCGGAGCCCGCCAGGGGGGTGGTGGCGGCATGGACCAGATCGGCGTAGGCCGTGCCCGCCTCCTGCCCGCTCAGCACGCCGTCGGCCAAGTCGGTGGCCAGCACCTCGATGGCCGAGTCGCCACCCATGGTTCCGTAGTCGAGGTTCGAGTAGACCCAGCGGGGGAACTTCTCGCCATTTTGGTCGTAGTCGGCGAGCAGAGACGTGGCGATGTCCTGAGCCACCGCCGGTTCGACAAGATCGAGCAGCGGGACCTGCGAGCGATAGATGTCCCATAGCGAGAGATTCGTGTAGTGCTCGTGGCCCACAGGGACTTGGTGGACCTGGTCATCGAGGCCGAGGTAGCTGCCGTCATCGTCGTTGAGCACGCTCGGCATGAGCAGGGCGCGGTAGAGGTTCGTGTAGAACGTCTCGGTGGTCGCCGTGCTCCCACCAGTAACCACCACGTCGCGCAGGTGCTCGTTCCACGTCTGTGTGGCGGCGGCACGGATGGCGTCGAAAGACAGCGAGGGTGGTGCCTCGACGGCCAAGTTGTCGGCCGCGCCGGTGGCCGAGGTGTAGGAAAGGCCGACCCTGACGGTCACCGTCTGCGGCCCGGAGGAGGCGGGGAAGCTGACCCACGCCCCGGTCGACGAGGAGGTCGACGAGGCCGAGCCGGGGTCGAGCCCGGCTCCGTCCCATGTTCCGAATGAGCCGAAGTCGCGATCGAAAGACGCACTGAAGTAGACGCGGTAGTTGCCGGAGGTCGTCGCTTTCATCCACCCCGACACCGTGTTTTCACCCGTAATGGCGACGCTCGCCAAGTTGAGCCCCACGTTGTTCTGCGAGGTGTCGAACAGCACGTTGGCGCCCTGCCCGGCGGGGTATACGAAGCGCATCACCCCGACCCTGGTCGTCGCCGTCAGCTCAGCCCGGATGTCGTACTTGCTCAGGGTCACCCCGTAGTAGCCGGGGTGCGACGTCTCGCTGGCGTGGCTGAACGACGATGCGAACATCATCGGGCTGCTCGACGAGACCGACCCGGTGGTGGCCATAATGGGCAGGTCGCCGGCAATGTGGACGCCCGCCCCGTCGAAGTGGGTGAGGGCGAACCCGGAGATCAAGGGGTCCTGATAGCCGTATCCCACGTAGTTCACCGGGTCGGGGCCGGTGGGGAGCATGGTGGCCGGTCCGGGAGTGGCCATGGCGAACGGCAGGGCCGCCCCCACGAAGGGGAACCCGGGGCCGAGCGACCCCGCCAGCGGGTTCACGTATCTGGTGAGACCCTGCGCTCCGGCGACGGGCAACCCGACCCCCGTACCGGCCACGACCGTCGAAGCCGATACCGGCCGCATCCCGACGTGGGGGCCGAGCGCGCCCGGAGCTACCACCACCGCGCCGAGAAGAGCCGCTGCTCCGAGCGCGCCGCGGACCAGGTAGGTCGGTCTCATCGGCATCCTGCTACGGCAATGCGCCGGTCACCGTTCCGGCCGGGTTGCCGGCAGCTTGTTGCACCTGGCTGGTCGTGCAGCTGGTCGGCGGCGGCACCGGCGGCAGGTTGGCGTCGGCCACCGGGCCGGGGTCGGTCACGGGGAAGCCGAGGCTCCCGGCGTTCGCCCGCTGGGCTGTCTCGAGATCGTTGCCGAAGGTCGGTGAGATGGTGAAGAAGCCCTCGTCGGTGGTGCTGCACTGCATGGCGCTCGGGTAGTCGCTGGGCTGCTCGATGTAGCCCAGCTGGTCATTGGCC
>DATKSG010000063.1:0-12447 GCA_035531775.1 Acidimicrobiales bacterium
CAGCCGCTCGACCAGGGCGCGGGCCCGGGCGGCGACGTTGTCGGCGGTGAAGCCCAGATGTTCGAGCACTGTCGGGCCCGGGGCCGAGGCGCCGAAGCGGTCGATGCCCAGTGCCTCGTCGGCGTAGCGCTCCCACCCGAAGGGGGAGGCCGCTTCCACAGACAGGGTGGGGACCGATGGAGGCAGGACGCCGTGGCGGTAGGTCTCGTCCTGGATGGCGAAGAGCTCCCACGACGGCAGCGACACCACGGTGGCGGCGAGCGGTGGTCCGCCGTGGCCGCCGGCCAGCAGCTCGGCCGCCGCCAGACATAGCTGCACCTCGCTGCCCGTCCCCACCAGGACGACGTTGGCGCCGGGGCCGGCGGCTCGCAGGACGTACCCGCCGCGTCTCACGCCCTCGAAGGCGTCAGCCGTGCCGTCGAGGACGGGGAGCGACTGGCGCGACAGCACCAAGGCGGTGGGACCGTCGGAGTCGACGGCCACGCGCCAGGCGTGCGCGCACTCGTTGGCATCGGCCGGCCGTATGACGCGTAGTCCCGGCATGGCCCGCATGGCGGCCAGGTGCTCGACCGGCTGATGCGTGGGGCCGTCCTCGCCCAGGCCCACCGAGTCATGGGTCCACGAGTAGACGACGTGGGCCTCAGACAGCGCCGCCAGGCGGACGGCCGGGCGCATGTAGTCGCTGAAGATGAAGAAGGTGCCACCAACCGGCACCACCCCGCCGTGGAGGGCCAACCCGTTCATGACGCCGCCCATGGCGTGCTCGCGGATGCCGTAGTGCACCTGCAGGCCGGTGGGGTTGCCCTTGGCCTGGGTGGCGGCGTCGGCCAGCTCCACGCCGGTGTTCTCGGTGAGATCGGCGCTCCCGGCCAGCAATCCGGGGATGACGTCGGCGGTGGCGTCGATGCAGGCCTTCAAGGCCCGGCGCGTGGCCATGTCCGTGCCGGCTTCGAATGTCGGTAGCTTGCTCTCCCAACCCTGCAGGCCGCGGCCAGCCATGCAGGCTTCCCATACGGCCCGGTCTCCGCGGTAGTCGTCGAAGCGCGCCTGCCAGGCGGCGCGCCACTGGCGCCCCTTGGCGCCGCACTCCCGGTAGTACTCCACCACTTCGTCGGGCACCCAGAACTGCTCGTCGGGCGGAAGTCCGAGGATCTCCTTGGTCCGCCTGATCTCCTCGGCCCCGAAGGGCGACCCGTGGGCGGCGGCGGTGTCCGTTTTGGTGGGGGAGGGCCAGCCGATGTGACTGCGCAGCACGAGCATGGACGGCTGGTCGTCCACGGCCATGGCCCGGCGCAGGGCGGCCTCGAGCACCTCGGTGTCGTTGGCCACCTCGCCGAGGACCTCGGTGTGCCAGCCGTAGGACTCGAAGCGGGCCGGCACGTCGTCGTCGTAGGACAGCTCGGTAGGCCCGTCGATGGTGATGTGGTTGTCGTCGTAGACGTAGATGAGCCGGCCCAACCCCAGGTGGCCGGCCAACGAGGCGCACTCGTGGCTGATCCCCTCCATTAGGTCGCCGTCGGAGCAGATGACGAAGGTGTGGTGGTCCACCAGCTCGGGGCCGAAGCGCGACCGGAGCCACCGCTCGGCCAGCCCCAGGCCGACACCGTTGGCCATGCCCTGCCCGAGCGGCCCGGTGGTCACCTCGACCCCGGCCGTGTGGTGGACCTCGGGATGGCCCGGCGTCGCGCTGCCCCACTGACGGAACTGGCGCAGGTCGTCCAGGGTCAGCCCGTAGCCGGTGAGATACAGCATGCTGTAAAGCAAGATCGAGGCGTGCCCGCACGACAGCACGAACCGGTCGCGGTCGGGCCAATGCGGGTCGGTCGGGTCGTGGCGCATGACGCTGGTGAACAGCACGTGAGCCAGCGGGGCGAGGGCCATGGCCGTGCCCGAGTGTCCCGAGTTGGCCTGCTGTGGGGCGTCCATGGCCAGGCCGCGGATGACGTTGATGCCCAGCTGTTCCACGGCGCCGGGTCCTGTGTCGCTCACGTGACCCACCGTACCCGTTCGTTCCCGCCGGCCAACGGGCGCCTTCAGGGCGTGGCCGGCAGGTCGCGCAGCAAGGCCACCGACGCCGTGAAGCCATGGAGGAAGTTGTGCGAGCCCACCGGACCGATCTCACCGGCGGCGAATAGCCCGGCCACAGCCAGTGGCCCCAGGAGGTCGGCCAGGACGCCTACGTCGTGATCGGGCTCCTCGAACAGGCGCGTGCCGCGGCCATTGCAGGTGAACAGCAGGGCCCCGTCGGCCCGCCGGCCCAGCAGCAGCGCCCGCAGGTCCTCGTCGGCCGAGTCGGCGTCGCGCAGATGGAACTGCACGGTCGTGCCCACCGGGACGACGTCGCCGACGGCCATGGCCCCACTCGAGCGGTCGGCCCCCACAACGTTGCGCACCAGGAAATCGCCGCGCCCGAAGCGCTCGCGGTGCTCGTCGATGACCCGGCCCAGGTGCAGGCCCCCGGCCTCGAGGCGGCGGATCTCGTCGCCCGACAGGGTGTCGTTGGCCTGGCTCACCAGGCGCTCCAGGGCGGGGCGCCCGGCCAGCTCGAAGATGACGTTGCCCTCGGACCTGGTCACCACCAGCGGATGGCCGAAGGGCCGGCACCCCTGTGACACCACGGCTTCTACTCCGACGCCGGGGCCGAGCAGGGCGCCCACGGCGCCGTGGGTGCGCACCGAGGTGCCGAGCACGAGCCGGTTGCCTCCGGGCCCGCGCCCGGCCGAGGCCATGCCGCCGATGACGGCCAAGCCCGGGTGCAACGTCTCTAAGGCGGCCAGCGCCTCCTCGGCCGGGAAGCTGTAGGGATCGCCCAGCAGCAGTAGCGCCTGGGGCTCGAAGCTGAGCAGCTCGGGCCAACCGGTGAGCACCGGTGGGCGTTGTGCCCCGGAGGCCTCGAGCGACACGGGAAGCAAGGGGCCGGTGCGCCCGGCGAACAGGGCGACCGCCGCGCTCTGCTCCACCTCGCGATAGGGCCCGGCCACCGACTCCGCCGCGCACCCCATGAGCACGAGCGGGTGCAGCACGCTGTCGATGGCCCGGGCGGCGTCCTCCAGGGCGCCGGCGTGCGGCGGGGTCACGAACACCACGACCAGGTCGGGGCGCTCGCCCAGGCGCTCGAGCACCTCGCCGGCCACCTCGCCCACGGCGTGGGCCGTCACCGGGTGCTCGCTCAGGGCGGCGGCGAAGGGCACGCAGCCGACCCTACCGGCGGCTGCGGTACCGTCAGCCGATGGCGCCACCGATGCAGGTCCCTCCCAATTGCGACCTCACCTTGGGCATGGTGTGCGTGGAGAAGGACGAACCGGGGCACACCGTCTGGCGCATGGCCGCCGACGAGCGCTTCACCAATCCGGCCGGGACCATCCAAGGCGGCTTCGTGGCCGCCTTCTGCGACTCGGCCATGGGGGCGGCCACCGTCACCTGGGCGCGGGGGCGCAAGGTGTACTCGGCCAACGCCGAGCTCAAGGTCAGCTTCATGGCCCCGGTTCGCCCCGAAGGGTTCCTCACGTGCCGGGCCAGGGTGGTCTCGGGTGGGGGAAGGGTGGCCTTTGTGGAGGCCGAGGTGGTCGACGACGCCGAGCGCCTGGTGGCCAAAGCCAGCTCGACCTATATCCTGGCCCCCCGGGACGCCGACAACGAGGAGCGACGTGGCTGAACGAGCAGGGCGAGGGGCCCGGAGCATCCCGGGCTCGGGCGGCGAGGTCGTCCAACTCGTAATCGACTACGCCAAGCAGGAGACGCTGGGCCCGATCAAGGGGCTCGGGCGTTTCCTGGCTTTCGGCGTGGTCGGCTCGGTGTTCTTGGCCCTGGGCCTCGCCGTGCTGCTGCTGGCCGGGCTCAGGGCCTTGCAGACCGAGACCGGCACCACCTTCGCCGGGTCCATGACCTGGGTCCCGTACCTGGTCACCGCCGGCGCCGCCTTGCTGGTAGCGGTGACCGCGGCGTGGCGCATCGCCCGGGGCCCAGCCCGGCGCAAGAGGAAGGCGTGACTATGTCGAGCACGGCTCGGATCACCCGCGACGACATCGAGGGCAAGCTGCGTGAGCTCTCGGGCGAGATCGACGACCAAGTCGAGTCGGCACGACCGCGCCTGGTGGCCGGGGCGGCGGCCGGCGTGGTGGTGGTGGTGCTGGTGGCCTACCTGTGGGGCCGTCGCCGGGGCCGGGCCCGCTCGGCCGTCGTCGAGATCCGCCGGCTCTAGAGCGGACCGCCGACCGTGGACCGCTTGCTCGGCGCTCTCGTGACCCGGGGGGTTCGCCGCGGCCTCGGGGGGGAGCCGCTGTGGCTGGCCGTGGGCCTGGCCGCCTGGCTGGTGCGCCGGGCCCGGCGCTCGGAGCCCCCGGTGGTCTGGAGCGGCCGGCTGGCCCCGGGGCAGAGCTTGGTCATCGGAGCCAGGGGCCCCGACGCCGGCCGACGCTCCTCAGCGGCCGCCGGGTGACGACCGGCGCCGACGCCCCTTCGCCCCGACTAGCTGCCGGCGAGCGGGTCCTGCTCATCGACCCCAAAGAGCGCCGGTACCTGCTCAAGCTGGTGGCCGGGTCCAGCTTCCACACTCACGCCGGCATCGTGAGCCACGACGACGTGATCGGCATGGAGGAGGGCGGGTCGGTGACGGGGTCGACGGGCCGGCGCTTCCTGGTGGTGCGGCCCACCCTGGCCGACGTGGTGCTCAAGATGCCCCGCGGCGCCCAGGTGATCTATCCGAAGGACTTAGGCGCCATCTTGCTGGCGGCCGACATCGGTCCGGGCATGCGCGTCCTCGAGGCCGGCGTCGGGTCGGGGGCGCTGTCGATGGCCCTGTTGCGCGGTGGAGCCCGGGTCGTGGGCTATGAGCTGCGGGCCGACTTCGCCGAGCAGGCCAAGGCCAACGTGCACAGCTACCTGGGCCCCGACGCCGCCTACCAGGTGGAGGAGCGCGACGTGTACCAGGGCATCGACGAGACCGGGTTGGACCGGGTGGTGCTCGACCTGCCCGAACCATGGCGGGCGCTGCCCCACGTGGCCAAGGCCTTGCGCCGCGGCGGGATCCTGCTGTCGTACCTACCGTCCATAACGCAGGTGGCCGAGCTGCGCGGCGCCCTCGGTGCCCACGGCTTCGGCCTGGCCGAGACCTCCGAGGTGCTGCGTCGGACGTGGCACGTGGAGGCCCGCTCGGTCCGTCCTGACCACCGCATGGTGGCCCACACCGGGTTCCTCACCACGGCCCGGTTGCTCGCCCCCGAGCCGGCCGGCTAGCCCTGCTCGATGAAGATGCACTCCCCGGGGCACTCCTCGGCCGCCTCGGTCACGGCGTCCTCGAGGTCGGCGGGCACGGCGGCCATGCCGGCCGAGCCGCCCGGCTCGTTCTTCACCTGGTCGCCTTCCTTCACGTAGGCGAGCCCGTCGTCGAGCAGGGTGAAGACGGCCGGCGCGATCTCCTCGCACAGCCCGTCACCGGTGCACAGATCCTGGTCGATCCAGACCTTCATCAGCTGCTCTCGGCCTCTCGTGACTCGGGGAACGTGCCCCTCGGACGGTAACGACGCCTCTGTCGCGGTGTCAACCTGCGGCGGGCCCCGAAGCTTACCGGTCCCATGACGGCCCTCCCCGCACAGTGGCCCTGCGCGCACCCAGGGCGCGCCGATCGGCGCCAAGCCCGGTGTATGGTCCGAGAGAGAGGCCCAAGCGAGCGAGGGAGGTGGTTCCCACGGCCGAGCCCGACGAGGATCGACAGCTCGCCCTCCGCCAAGAGCTCGAGCAGCTGCGGGAGCGCTCGGCGCAGGCCGAGGAGGAAGTGGGCGTCCTACGCCGCCGGCTCTCGGAAGGCCCCGGGAGGGTGCAGTCACTCGAGGAGCGCCTTCTCGAGACCAAGGGCCAGCTGGCCCAGGCGGTGTCGCAGAACGAAAAGCTGACCTACACCTTGCAGCAGGCCAAGGAGCACATCGCAGCGCTGCGCGAGGAGGTCGACAAGCTCACCCAGCCGCCGAGCGCCTACGGGACGTTCCTGTCGGCCAACGAGGACGGCACGGCTGACGTTTTCTCCGGTGGCCGCAAGATGCGGGTGGCCGTCCACCCTGAGATCGACGCCTTCGAAATGCGACGCGGCCAGGAGGTCGTGCTCAACGAGTCTCTGAACGTCATCCTGGCCCGCCAAGGCGAGGACTCGGGGGAGGTGGTGACGCTCAAGGAGGTCCTCGAAGACGGCCGCCGCGCCATCGTCTACGGGCGGGCCGACGAGGAGCGCGTGGTGGAGCTAGCCGACACGCTGATCGGCATCCACATCCGGGCCGGCGACGCCCTGCTCATGGAGACGCGTTCGCAGTTGCTGGTGGAGAAGCTGCCGCGCCCCGAGGTCGAGGAGCTCGTCCTCGAAGAGGTGCCCGACGTCACCTACGCCGACGTGGGCGGCCTCGACCTGCAGATCGAAGCCATCACCGACGCCGTGGAACTGCCCTACCTGCATCGTGCGCTGTTCAGCGAGTACCGGCTCCCGGCGCCCAAGGGGATCCTCCTCTACGGGCCGCCTGGCTGCGGCAAGACCCTCATCGCCAAGGCCGTGGCCAATTCGCTGGCCAAGAAGGTGGCCGAGACCACGGGCAACGCCAACATCCGCAGTTACTTCCTGAACATCAAGGGCCCCGAACTGCTCAACAAGTACGTGGGCGAGACCGAGCGCCAGATCCGGCTGGTCTTCCAGCGGGCCAAGGAGAAGGCAGAGGAGGGCGTGCCCGTCATCGTCTTCTTCGACGAGATGGATTCGCTGTTCCGCACCCGCGGCACCGGCATCAGCTCCGACATGGAGTCGACCATCGTGCCTCAGCTCCTGGCCGAGATCGACGGCGTGGAAACCCTGCGCGACGTGATCGTCATCGGGGCTTCCAACCGCGAGGACCTCATCGACCCGGCCATCCTGCGCCCCGGGCGCCTCGACGTGAAGATCAAGATCGAGCGCCCCGACGAGGAATCGGCCGCCCAGATCTTCTCCCGCTACCTGACACCGGACCTGCCGCTCGACGCATCCGAAGTGGAGCGTCTGGGGGGCGGCGATGCGCAGAAGACGGTGCTGGCCATGATCGAGGCCACGGTGGCCGAGATGTACCGGGCCGACGACGAGAACAAGTTCCTCGAGGTGACGTACCAGAACGGCGACAAGGAGATCCTCTACTTCCGCGACTTCGCTTCGGGGGCCATGATCGAGAACATCGTCCGACGGGCCAAGAAGCTGGCCATCAAGCGGGCCATCGCCGACGAAGGCAAAGGGGTGCGCACCAGCGACCTGCTCGAGTCCATCCGGCGGGAGTACAAGGAGAACGAGGACCTCCCGAACACCACCAATCCCGACGACTGGGCCCGGATCTCGGGGAAGAAGGGGGAGCGGATCGTCTACGTCCGTACCCTGCTGGCCGACACCGACGAGACCCGGGGCGGTCGCTCCATCGAGCGGGTGGGCACGGGGCAGTACCTCTAACGGTTGGGGGTCGCCCTCAGGTGGCCACGGGACGCCGATTCGGCGCTTTGAGGCACTAGGGTCGGATCGTGGCGGTCGCGAAGGTCTGCGGCATCGAGACGGAGTACGGGATCCACCACAAAGGTGGGGACGGGAACCCTGTCGCCTCCTCGTCGCTGCTGGTGAACGCCTACGTGTCCGACCTGTCGCGGGTGGGGTGGGACTTCGAGGACGAGACCCCGGGCAACGACGCTCGCGGCTTCGCCCGCGAAGGGGCCATGCCACCGGAGGTCGAGACGCATCTGGTCAACGCCGTGCTCACCAACGGAGCCCGCTACTACGTCGACCATGCCCATCCCGAGTTCTCCACTCCCGAATGCGCCGACCCGCTCGAGGTGGTCCGCTACGACAAGGCGGGGGAGGAGGTGCTGCGCAGGTCCATGGCGGCCGTGCAGCGGATCCTCCCCCCGGGGCAGTCGATCGTGGTCTACAAGAACAACTCCGATGGCAAGGGCAATTCCTATGGCACCCACGAGAACTACCTCATGGACCGGGCTGTGCCCTTCGCCCGCATCGCCCATCTGATCACTCCCCACTTCGTCACCCGGCAGGTGTTCACCGGCGCCGGCAAGGTGGGGGCCGAGACGCCGGGCAACACCGGGCGCGACATCTGGTACCAGCTGAGCCAGCGCTCGGAATTCTTCGAGGAGGAAGTCGGCCTCGAGACCACGCTGAAACGGCCCATCGTCAACACCCGCGACGAGCCGCACGCCGACCCGCAGCGCTACCGGCGACTGCACGTCATCGTGGGTGACGCCAACATGGCCGAGGTGGCCACTTTCTTGAAGGTGGGGACCACGGCCCTGGTGCTCGCCCTCATCGAGGACGACGCCTTCGGAGACGTCGATCTGACCCTGGCCAACCCGGTGAAGGCCATCCGCCAGGTCTCATTCGACCCCACCCTGGCCGCCACCGTGGAGCTGGCCGACGGTCGCAGCATCACGGCTATGTCGCTCCAATGGGAGCTGCTCGGCGTGGCCCGCAAGTACGGCGAAGACCGTGGGCTGGCCTGCCTGGGCGACGAGGCCGTGGGCCAGGAGGTGCTGCGCCGGTGGGAAGAGGTGCTCCAAGGCCTCGAGACCGATCCGGCCACGGTGGCCCGCCAGGTGGACTGGGCGGCCAAGCTCCAACTGCTCGAGGGCTATCGCGAGCGTCACTCGCTCGACTGGGACGATCACCGCCTGGCCGCCGTGGACCTCCAGTACCACGACCTGCGCCCGGAGCGCTCGCTGTTCGCCCGGCTCGACACCGAGCACCTGGTGGACCAGGCGCAGGTGGTCTCGGCGGTGACCGAGCCCCCCCGGCGGACAAGGGCGTTCTTCCGGGGTGAGTGCCTGCGGCGCTGGGCCTCGGCCGTGGCCAGCGCCAACTGGGACTCGCTGGTGTTCGACCTCGGGACCGACCCCCTCCGGCGCGTCCCTATGATGGACCCGCTCCGTGGAACTGCCGAACACGTGGAGGAGCTTCTCGCCGGAAGCGCCACGCCGTCGGACCTGTTGGCACGGTTGAGCGGCTAGGGAGAGGTCACATGGCTGAACGGGAGTTGAAGCGGAAGCCGACGGCGACCCCTCGCGAAGAGAAGGTGGTGGAGGAGACCGAGGCACCGCCGAGCGGGCAGGGCGAGAAGCTGAAGGCCGAGCTCGACGATCTCCTCGACGAGATCGATGAGGTCCTGGAGGAGAACGCCGAGGAGTTCGTGCGCAACTACGTCCAGAAGGGCGGGGAGTAGGCGCGTGGCCCTGCCGCTGTTCCCCCCGGGCGACGACCCGGGCCCCAGTTTCGCCGCTCTGCTACGCCGGACCGATCCGCAGGCCGCCGCCACCCGCTTCGGGGATGTAGCGCCGGCCATGACGGTGCGCCACGGCACCACGGTGGCCGCCATGCGTTACGCCGAGGGCGTGATCATGGCCGGGGACCGCCGCGCCACCGAAGGACATCTCATCGCCCATCGGGGCATGGAGAAGGTCTTCCCGGCCGACCGGTACTCGGCCGTGGCCATCGCCGGGGCGGCGGGTCCGGCCATCGAGATGGTGAAGCTGTTCCAGACCCAGGTCGAGCACTACGAGAAGGTCGAAGGGGTGGCCCTGAGCCTCGAGGGCAAGGCCAACCAGTTGGGCCAAATGGTGCGTGAGCACTTGCCCATGGCCATGCAGGGGCTGGTGGTGGTGCCGCTGTATGCCGGCTACGACCTGCGCCGCGGGGCGGGGCGCATCTATACCTACGACGTCACCGGCGGCCACTACGAAGAGGCCGACCACGCGGCGACCGGCTCGGGCGGGCGCGACGCCCGCACCACCATCAAGCTGGGCTGGCGTCCGGGGCTCAGCCGGGACGAGGCCATCGAGCTGGCTGTCCGGGCCCTGTACGAGGCGGCCGACGAGGACTCGGCCACCGGAGGCCCCGACCTGGTGCGGGGTATCTATCCGGTGGTGGCCACGGTCACCGCCGAGGGCTACGACCGGGTGACCGAGGCCGAGGTGGCCGAGCGCTTCGCCTCGCTCATCGAGGGACGCCAAGGGGGGCCATCCCTATGACGATGCCCTACTACGTCGCGCCTGAGCAGGTTATGAAGGACCGGGCCGAGTACGCCCAGAAAGGCATCGCCCGGGGCCGCTCGCTGGCCGCCTCCATCTACGACACCGGCATCCTTATCGTGGCCGAGAACCCATCACGGTCACTGCACAAGGTGAGTGAGATCTACGACCGCATCGCCTTCGCCGGGGTGGGCAAGTACAACGAGTTCGACCAGCTGCGCGTGGCCGGGGTGCGACATGCCGACACCAAGGGGTTCGCCTTCAGCCGTGAGGACGTGGACGCCCGTTCACTGGCCAACTTGTACGCCCAGTTCCTGGGCAACGTCTTCACCCACGAGATGAAGCCGCTCGAGGTGGAGATCCTGGTGGCCGAGCTCGGCGAGGACCAGGCCTCGGACCAGCTGTACCACATCGCCTATGAGGGCACCATCACCGACGAGGACCGCTTCGCCGTCCTCGGCGGTGAGACCGAGACCATCACCGAACGCATGGCGGCGTCGTATGTGGACGGCTGGGGCTTGGACGACGCCCTGAAGGCGGCGGTGGGTGCCCTGGCCGGGCCCGAACGCACCCTTGGTGCCGGTGACCTTGAGGTGGCCGTACTGGCTCGGGCCAATGGCCGGCGCGCCTTCCGCCGCCTCGACTCCGTGGAGCTGGCTCGGCGCCTGGGCTGATCGCCCTATCCCCCGAGGGCGTCAAGAGCGCTGCTCGGGGCGGTGGCGGCACTACCGTGGGAGGCGATGGACCGGCGCATCTTCGGGCTGGAGAACGAGTACGGGGTCACCTGCACCCTGCGGGGACAGCGCCGCCTCAGCCCTGACGAGGTGGCCCGGTACCTCTTCCGCCGGGTAGTGAGCTGGGGCCGGTCCTCCAACGTCTTCCTCGAGAACGGGGCGCGGCTGTACCTAGACGTGGGAAGCCACCCCGAGTACGCCACCCCCGAGTGCGACATGATCAGCGACCTGGTGGCCCACGACAAGGCGGGGGAGCGGATCCTCGACCACCTGGTGACCGGGGCCGAGGCCAGGCTGCGCGAAGAGGGCATCCGCGGCGTCATCTACCTGTTCAAAAACAACACGGACTCGGCCGGCAACTCATACGGGTGCCACGAGAACTATCTCACCAGCCGGCGTGACGACTTCGCCCACTACACCGAGGTGCTCATTCCGTTCCTGGTCAGCCGCCAGATCTTCGCCGGGGCCGGCAAGGTGCTCCAGACGGCGCGGGGGGCGGTGTACTGCCTGTCGCAGCGAGCCGAGCACATCTGGGAAGGGGTGTCGTCGGCCACCACCCGCAGCCGCCCCATCATCAACACCCGCGACGAGCCCCACGCCGATGCCGAGCGGTTCCGCCGGCTGCACGTCATCGTGGGCGACTCCAACATGAGCGAGTACGCCACCTTCTTGAAAGTGGGGACAACCAGCATCCTGCTGCGCATGCTCGAGGATCCCGGCACGGTGCTACGCGACCTGACCCTCGAGAACCCCATACGGGCCATTCGCGAGATCAGCCACGACGTCACGTGCCGCCGTAAGGTCCGCCTGGCCAACGGGCGCGAGGTGAGTGCCCTCGAGATCCAGTCCGAGTACCTGTCTCGGGCCCTGCGCTATCGCGACAACCACGGTCTGTCGCCCCAGGAGGACCGCGCCCTCGACATGTGGGAGCACTGCTTGAAGGGCCTCGAGTCCGACCCTATGAGCCTGGTACGTGAATGCGACTGGGTGGCCAAGCACCACCTCATCGAGGCTTACCGGGCCCGTCACGGCATCCCCCTGGGGCACCCGAAGGTGGCGCTGCTCGACCTTCAGTACCACGACGTTAACCGCGAGCGGGGCTTGTACTACCGGCTCGAGGCGCGTGACCGTATGGAACGGATCACCGACGACGCCTCCATCAACAAGGCCATGAGCCATCCGCCCGAGACCACTCGGGCCCGGCTGCGGGGGGAGTTCATTCGCCGGGCCAAAGAGCGCCGGCGGGACTTCACCGTCGACTGGGTGCATCTCAAGCTCAACGACCAGGCACAGCGGACGGTGCTGCTCAAGGACCCGTTCCGCTCGCACGACGAGCGGGTGGAGAAGCTGATCGCCAGCTTGTGACGGCCGCCCGCGCCGCCGCGCAGCGCGCCGTCGGGTAGCCTCGACCCTTCGTGGACAGTGAGCCCTCTCCCTCCGTGTCGGCCCCTGCGTCGTCGGGCACCACCCCAGTGACCGGCCCCGCCCCTGTGACCGGGCCCACAGCGGGCTCGGCGGCCGGTCCGCCCCGGCGCCGGTCGCGGTGGGTACTCGAGTGGGTGATCGTGCTGGTGGTGGCCCTGGCCGTGGCCCTCGGGGTGCGGGCCTTCGTGGTCCAGACCTTCTTCATCCCCTCGGCCTCCATGGAGCCCACCCTCATGATCGGCGACCGGATCCTGGTCGACAAGGTGAG
>DATKSG010000064.1:0-22243 GCA_035531775.1 Acidimicrobiales bacterium
CGGCTCCGGCTGCCAACGGTGCCGGAGACGTTCCCGGCACCACCGCCCTGTTGTCGCAGGGCCCCATGGGCACCTTCGATGAGCAAGGGGTGTACACGCCCCGAGCCATCATCGAGGACGACCTGGCCGGCTCCTCGCTGGAGGATGCCATCGCCGCGACCATCGTCGAGTTCGACGACGGTGACATCGTCGAGGGCTCGGTGGTGAAGATCGACCGCGACGAGGTCCTGCTCGACATCGGGTTCAAGTCCGAGGGTGTGATCCCCGCCCGGGAGCTCTCCATCCGCAACGACGTGGACCCTGAGGAGATCGTGAGCCTCGGCGACCGCATCGAGGCGCTCGTCCTTCAGAAGGAGGACAAAGAAGGCCGCTTGGTGCTGTCGAAGAAGCGGGCCCAGTACGAGCGGGCATGGGGCACCATCGAGCGCATCAAGGACTCCGACGGCATGGTCAAGGGACCGGTCATCGAGGTGGTGAAGGGGGGCCTCATCGTGGACATCGGGCTCCGCGGTTTCCTGCCCGCCTCGCTGGTCGAACTGCGGCGCGTGCGCGAGCTGCAGCCATACGTGGGACGCTCCATCGAGGCCAAGATCATCGAGCTCGACCGCAACCGCAACAACGTCGTCCTGTCGCGCCGGGCCTGGCTCGAGGAGACCCAGAAGGAGCAACGCGGCGAGTTCCTGGTGAACCTGAAGCCCGGCGAGCGCCGACGCGGCGTCGTATCCTCGGTCGTCAACTTCGGCGCTTTCGTGGACCTGGGCGGTATGGACGGCCTCATCCACGTGTCGGAGCTCTCGTGGAAGCACGTGGACCATCCGTCGTCGGTGGTGACCGTGGGCGACGAGGTCGAGGTCGAGGTGCTCGACGTGGACCTCGACAAGGAGCGCATCAGTCTGTCGCTCAAGGCCACCCAGACCGACCCCTGGCAGGAGTTCGCCAATACCCACCAGGTGGGGGAGCTGGTCTACGGGCGCATCACCAAGCTCGTGCCCTTCGGCTCCTTCGTCCAGGTGGGCGACGGCATCGAAGGACTCGTGCACATCTCGGAGATGGCCGGCCACCACGTCGACCTGCCCGAGCAGGTGGTGACGCCGGGCGAGGAGTTGTGGGTCAAGATCATCGACATCGACCTGCAGCGCCGCCGCATCAGCCTCTCCATCAAGCAGGCCGCCGAGGGTGGCGAGGTGTCCGAGGAGTACCGCGAAGCCTTCGGCGAGCACGCCTACGACGAGCACGGCAACTACATCGGCTACGACTACGCCGCTACCGAGTTCACCCCGGAGACCGAAGCGCAGGCCGCCTGGGCCGAGTACGTGGCTGAGCACGGCACCCCTCCCGAGGGAGCCGAGGGCGCCCCGTCCGCCTCCGCCACCGGGGATGGCCCCGTGGGCGAGGCAACAGCCGAGGCGGTGCCGGTGGCCGAGGCTGCGCCGGTGGCCGAGGCGGCCGTCGACCCGGCCCCGGCCGCCACCGACCAGTAGTAGTTCAGGTCTCCGCCGGCGCTGCCGGCCGGGCCAGGGGGAAGTGACAGGCCACGTAATGCTGCACCCCGACGGGGCGAAGCTCGGGCTCCTCGACCGCGCACCGTTCTTCGGCACGGGGGCAGCGCGTGCGGAAGCGGCACCCTGATGGCGGGTCGGTCGGGGAGGGAAGTTCACCGCTCAGCGCCGGCGACCGGTGGCCCGAGGCCGGATCAACCTGCGGGATTGATGCCAGCAGCGCTTCGGAGTACGGATGCGCCGGCGACCGGTACAGGTCGTCGGGCGACGACACCTCGCAAAGCTTCCCCAGGTACATGACCGCCACCCGGTCGCTCACGTTCTTCACCACGGCCAGGTCGTGAGCGATGAAGACCATGGTGAGCCCGTGCGAGCGCTTCAGGTCGTCGAGCAGGTTGAGGATCTGGGCTTGCACCGACACGTCGAGCGACGACACCGGCTCGTCGCACACGAGCAGCTTGGGCTCGAGCATGAGGGCGCGGGCGATGCTGATGCGCTGGCATTGCCCGCCGGAGAACTCCGTCGGCCGGCGTCGCCCGACGACACCAGGGTCGAGGCCCACGGCCTCGAGCATCTGCTCGGCCCGCTGCCGGCGCTCGGCTTTGCTGCCCACCCGCCACATGGCCAGCGGCTCCGCCACCGCCTCGAGGATGCGCCGTCGCGGGTTGAGCGACGAGATGGGGTCCTGGAACACCATCTGCACCTTGGTGCGGGCCTGGCGCAGCGCCCGTCCCGACAACTCCGTCAGCTCGACCCCGTCGAAGCGGACCGAGCCGCTGTCGGGCGGCACCACCTGGGACAGCGCCCGCCCGGTGGTGGACTTGCCACACCCCGATTCGCCCACCAGCCCCAAGGTCTCGCCGGCCATGACGTCGAAGCTCACGTCGGAGACAGCCCGCACGCGGTGCGGGCCGCGCCCGAATTCGACCACCAGGTGCTCGACGCGCAGCAGGGCGTCCTCTCCCCGCAAGGCGGCGGTGCCGCTGCCGGTCATCACGGCCGACGCTCCGGCGCTCCGGTGAAGGCCACGGCGGCCGGCACTCCGGCGGCCACGTTGCGGGCCAGGGCTTCCTCGCCTTCGGGCGAGCTCACCGGGTACCAGCAGGCGAAGCGGTGCCCGGGGCCGGCCGTGCGTAGGGGGGGGACCTGGGCTCGGCAGCGGTCCTGCACGTAAGGGCATCTCGGGGCGAAGCGACAGCCCGGCTCCACCGTCGACAGGTCCGGCGGACGCCCGGGGATGGCCCGCAGCCTGGTGTGGCTGGGGTCGGCCAACTGGGGGATCGAACGCATCAGGGCTTCGGTATACGGCATGCGGGTGTGGGCGAAGAGGTCGGCGGTGGCCGCCTGCTCCACGATGCGCCCGGCGTACATGACGGCGATCTCGTCGGTGCGGTCGGCCACCACTCCGAGGTCGTGGGTCACGAGCACCAAGGCCATCGACCTCTGGAGCTGGGCGGCGGCCAACAGGTCGAGGATCTGGGCCTGCACCGTGACGTCGAGGCCGGTGGTGGGCTCGTCGGCCAGCAGCAACCGCGGGCCGCAGGCCAGTGCGATGGCGATCATGACCCGCTGGCGCATGCCCCCCGACAACTCGTGGGGATAGCTGCGCATGCGCTCTTCGGGGGCGGCGATGCCGACCGAGGTGAGCAGGGCCAGTGCTGTCTGGTGTGCTTCGCTGCGGTCGAGTCCCAGGCGCTTGCGCAGGGATTCGGTCACCTGCCGCCCGACGCGCACCACCGGGTTGAGCGCTGTGCCCGGATCTTGAAAGATGATCGCCATCTCGGTGCCCCACAGGTGGCGCAGGACCGAAGGCGCCATGGCCGTGAGGTCGTGGCCGGAGAGGCACACCGTCCCCGAACGCTCCACGCCCGTCGTCGGTAGCAATCCCATGATCGACCGGGTGAGCACCGTCTTGCCCGAGCCCGACTCGCCCACGATGCCGAGCGCCCGCCCCCGGCCCACGGTGAAGGTCACGCCTTCCACGGCCCGCACCCACCCGGCCCCGGACCGGAAGCGGGTATGGAGGTCGGTGACCTCGAGCAGTGGGCCCTCGAGCGACTCGCTCGGGGGGAACTCCGGCCCGTGCGCCCGCCGGAAGCGTCGGGGGTCGAGGGGGCTCACACGTTCACCTCCCGCACGTCGTAGCGGCTGCGCAGGCGGTCGCCCATGAGGTTGAGGGCGGTCAGGAGCAGGAAGATGTAGAGCGACGGCCACAGGGCGATGAAGGGATTGGCCTGGAGGTTGCCGTTCTGCACCCCGCTGTTCACGATATTGCCCAGCGACGCCGTCGGCAGCGAGATGGACAGCCCCAGGAAAGCCAGCGATCCCTCGATGACGATGGCCACGGCCACGCCGATGAGAGCGAAGGACGCGGCCGCCGGGGCCACGTTGGGCAGCAGCTCGCGCAGCAGGATGCGCCTCGTGGTGGCGCCCATCGAACGGGCGGCCACCACGTAGTCGCGTTGGGCGCACGCCAGCGTCGTCGCCCGGATGACCCGGAACAGCTGCGGGGCGGCCACCACGGCGAAGATGAGGGTCAGCTTCCAGAGGTTCCGTCCCCAGAACGCCTCCACCACCATGATGGCCAGCAGAGGCGGGAAGGCGAGCAGCACGAAGGAACCGGCATTGAGGACGGAGTCCGCCACCCCACCCCGGTAGCCGGCCACCAGGCCCATGGTGCCTCCCACCACCAGGCCCAAGGCGATGGAGGCGAACCCGATGACGAGCGACACCCGCGATCCGTACAGCACCCGGCTGAGCAGGTCGCGCCCCAGGTCGTCGGTGCCGAGCAGGTGGTGCAGCGACGGGCCCACGTTCACCGACGAGTAGTCCTGGAAGTTGGGCCCCTTGAGCGGCAGGGCTGAGGCCACCACGGCCAGCAACACCATGGCCCCCACCCAGGCGGCGCACACCCAGAAGACCATGCCCAGGCTCCGCCGCTCAGCCACGGCGCACCCTGGGGTCGAGCATGGTCAAGAGGAAGTCGACGCCGAAGTTGACCACCACATAGGCGATTGCCGCCACCAGCGCCATGCCCTGGACCATTAGGTAGTCCCGGGAGTAGATGGCGTTCACCAGTTGGAAGCCGATACCGGGCATCTGGAATAGCACTTCCACCACGAAGGCCCCGGTGAACAGCGAGCCGATGCTGATGCCGGCGCCGGCCAGCAACGAGAACGACGAGGGCCGTAGGGCATGGCGCAGCAGGATGTAGGAGGTGGACAGGCCCTTGGCCCGGGCCATGGTGACGAAGTCCTCCTGCAAGGTGCTGATGAGGTCGGCGCGCAACAGACGGAAGTACACCGCCACCGAACCGAGCGCCAGGGCGATGGAGGGCAGTGCCACCGACCTTGCGTTGGCCCCGAGGCCCTGTGACAGGCGGGTGAAGCCGGTGGCCGGGAAGAGATGGGTCTCCACGGCGAAGACCAGCACCAGCATCACGGAGATGACGAAGGTGGGCAGCGCCAGCATCCCGAAGGTGGAGGTGGTGGCCAGGCGGTCGAGGACGCGGTTGGGGCGCCGGGCGGCCACCAGGGCCAACGGCACCGACACGGCGATGGCCAGCACCTGCGACACCACGATGAGCTCGAGGTCGATGGGCACGGCCACGCCGATGGCGTTGGTGACGGTTTGTTTGGTGAGAAAGGACCGTCCCAGGTTGCCGTGCACCACGTTGACCAGCCATGTCCAGTACTGCGCCGGCAGCGACTTGTCGAGACCCAGCTGGCGCAGTAGCTCGGCTCGCGCCCCGACGGTGTCGTTGGGGCCGAGGATGCTCAAGGTGGGGTCGCCCGGCAACAGGTGCACGAGCAGAAAGGCGAGGACCGAGATCACCGCCGAAATAGCCAGCAGCTGCCCCAGCCGTATGCCCACGTACCGTTTCATCGACGGCGACTCACCGGGCCCGGCGCGCTGTGGCCCTCACCCCTGCACCCAGATCTCGGTAGGAGTGAAAGACCCGCCCGTGAACGACAGCGCCCGGCTGCCGTCGGGCAGGGTTGGCGCCGCCAGGTTGCCGAGGCCGGCCCGGCCGGTGAACGACCAGGTGGCCGGCGACAACCACAAATAGGGGAGGTCGGCGGCCAAGCGGCGGTCCACGCTCTGGTACGCCTCGGCTCGGGTGGCATGGTCGGCCTGGGTGCGCCCCTTCTGCAGGGCGGCCTCGAGCTCCGGGTCGCGGTTTCGGGCGAAGTTGAGGGCGATCTGTCCCGGTGCTGCGGCCGTGGTGCTGCTCCACCACACGTAGTTGAGGTCGGGATCGGGCGCCGAGAACTGCTCGTCGGTGTAGGCGACGAACGAGCCCAGGGCCATGTTGTCGATGTAGGTGACCTGCTCGGTCTCGCTGATGGTGACCTCGATGCCGGCTCGTCCCCACATGGACTGCACCGCTTGGACCACCTCCACCTGGCGCGGGTCGGTGATGGTGCCGAGGGCCACGCGCAGCGAGCCGCCGTGGGCCGGAGCCACCTGGGCCACCAACCGGCGCGCCGCCGCCAGGTCGTAGGCCGGGTAGCCGTTGTCGGGGGCTCGGTATGGCGATCCCACCGGGAAGGGGCTGGTGTCGGGTGATGCGATGCCGGCGCCGAAAAGACGGGTGATCTCTTCGGAATCGAGGGCGTGGGCCAGCGCTTGGCGCACGGCCAGATCATTGGTGGGAGCCACGGCGGTGTTCAGGATGATGAAGTCCATATCGTTGACACCGCCGGCCGGGCGCTGGTCACGCAGCTGGGTGAAACCGCTGTCGTGGCGCAATTGGACGATGGCCGTCGGGTCCCTGGTCACCATCAGGTCGATGGTGCCGGACCGCAGTGACGACAGGCGCGAGGCGTCCTGCACGATGGGCCGGTACGTCAAGGAGTCGAGATAGGGCAGGCCGGCGCGCCAGTAGCGGGGGTTGCGCCGCAGCGACAGATGGTCGTTGGGGACCCACGACACCAAGGAGAAGGGCCCGGTGCCCACCGGGTGGCTGGAGCCGTTGGGGCTCGACAGCTGCGACAGAGCGACCACGTAGCCGATCTGGGTGCTCAGGTAGTAGGGGAAGGCCACCAGAGGCTCGTCGCAGCCCACCTCGACCGTAAGGGGCCCGGTGGCGCGCACGGAGGTGACCGGGGCCACGGCCTGGCCCGTCAGTGGCGACTGGCGCAGCGCTTCGAGGTTGGCCACCACCACGTCAGCGGTGAGGGGCGACCCGTCGTGGAAGACAACGCCCGGGCGCACGGTGATGGTCCAAGTGGACATGTCGGCGTTGGGCACCACCGCCGAGGCCAGGTACGGCCGGGCCGTGCCGTCGGCCGCCACCTTGGTCAAGGTGTCGAAGACGGCATTGGCGTAGCAGATCCCGGAATTGTCGAAGTGGCTGGACGCCGGCAGGAATCCGTCGATCTCGGAGTTCACCCCCACCGTGACGCTGCCGCCCGGTCGCGGACGGCCTCCGGCAGAGGTCATCGAGGCCGGGGAGGGGCCACAGGCACTGAGGGCCAGGGGTCCGAGGGTGACGGCGGCCGCTCCGAGCAGCCCGCGTTGTAGCAGGACGCGCCGGTCGTAGCGGTCCGGTCCATGGCCCACGTGGCGTCCCCCTCCATGGCGCGGGCCGTAGCGCTCCTGAGCCTCGACGGCGTCGGCCCTCCGGCGTCCTCGGTGGCCCATGGTAGACGGCGACCTCGCCGGATCGTGGGCATGGTGAGACCCTTGGCGTCGATGATCGCGCCGTAGCATGCGCCGAATGCCCGACCTCCGCTGGGCCATGCGCATGGCCGTGGTGCCGTGGTTGGTGGCGCGCGTCGTGGTCCTCGCCGCCTGGGCCGTCGCCCATGAGTTGGCGGCGCAAGGGCAGCTCTCGGCAGCGGGCGTGGCACGCGTGCACGCCGGGCTGCTCGGTTGGGACGCCGGGTGGTACGAGGCCATCGCCAGGCTGGGATACGGGGGGGCCGGCTACCAGTCGCTGCGCTTCTTCCCGTTGCTCCCCTTGGTGGCCCGGGCCATGGCGGTGGTGACGGGCCTGGGCCCGGGAACGGCGGTGGTGATGCTGGCCAACGTGTCGGCGCTGGCGGCGGCCGCCGTGGTGAGCGGCCTGGCCCGGTCCGAGACCGGTGACGATGCCCTGGCTCGGCGCGCCGCCTGGTTCTTGTGCTTGGCTCCGCCCGCCTTCACTTTCGTCATGGGCTACGCCGAGGCCAGCTTCGTGGCTCTGGCCGCCGGGGCCGTGTGGGCGTTGCGCCGCCGGCGCTGGTGGTGGGCGTCCGGCCTCGGGGCGGCGGCCGCGCTGACCCGCCCCATCGGCGTGCTGCTGGTGGCGGCGGCCGTCGTCGAGGCGGCACGGCAGTGGCGTCAATCCCCCGGCCGTGAGCGCTTGGCCCGCCTCGGTGCCGTCGGCGGCCCGGTGGCCGGGTGCGGAGCGTTTCTGGCCTGGGTGGGATGGCGCTACGGCGACTGGCTGGCTCCCCTGCGCATCCAGGAGGAGGGCGGGCTCCGGGGCAGGGTCACCGACCCGCTGCAGACCTTGGTCCACGACGGGCGCCTCCTCGTCACCGGCCATCACCTCGGCACTGCCTTGCACCTGCCGTCGGTGCTGGTAGCGGCGGCCCTGCTCGGCGTGGCTCTGGCCCGGTGGCCGGGCAGCTACGGGGCCTTTGCCGGCGCCGTTCTGGCCGTGGCCGTCACCGCCTCCAACCTCGACGGTTTCGAGCGCTACAGCCTGTCGGCCTTCCCTCTGGTGATGGCGGCGGCCGGGCTGGTCCGCTCGCCGCGCCTCGAACGGGTGGTGCTGTCCCTGGCCGGGGCCGCCTTGGCCCTGTCCGCCGTGTTGGCCTTCATCAACATCACCGTCCCGTGAGAGCTCGGACTTTCCTCGGAGGCGCCGCCGTACCGGCCGAAGCAGTTACCGTGGGGGTGGAAGGCAGGGGGGTAGGGCAGTGACCGATATGGAGGCGTCCGCCGGCTCACCGGCCGAGCACCGGCTGCTGGCCGGGCCATGGCCGGGCCCTTCGGCGCCGGCCACCGACGACCTCGCCATCGGGCCCGAGGCCGGGGTACTTAGCCCCGGTTCCGAGTTGGCCCAGGTGGCTACGACGGCCCTGGCCGCCGGTCTCCGACGGGTCGGGATCCTGGCCTGGCGAGACCTGGATGACCCCGAAGCGGGTGGATCGGAGCTCCACGCCCATCGAGTGGCTTCGTCGTGGGCCGAGGCCGGCCTCGACGTCACCATGCGGACCTCGGCCGTATCCGGCGCGCCGGCGCTGACCACGCGCCACGGGTACCAGGTGATACGGCGCTCGGGGCGCTACGGGGTCTTTCCGCGGGCCATGGCCGAAGGGTTCCTCGGGCGCCGTGATCTCCACGGCGTGGTCGAGGTTTGGAACGGCGTGCCCTTCCTGACTCCGCTGTGGTGTCGGCGGGCGCATGTGGCTTTCATCCACCACGTGCACGCCGACATGTGGGCCATGACGCTGCCACCGAACCTGGCCCGCCTGGGCCGGTTGCTCGAGCGCCGCTTGGCCCCCCCGCTCTACCGCCGTTCGCCGGTGGTGACGCTGTCGGAGTCGTCGCGCCTCGAGATCGTCCGCATGCTCCGGCTGCCGCCAGCGCGGGTGCGGGTGGTACCCCCCGGGGTGGACGGCTGCTTCGCCCCGGGCCCGGGCCGCTCACCCACGCCCATGGTGCTGTCGGTGGGGCGGTTGGTCCCGGTCAAGCGCTTCCCCATGCTGGTGCAGGCCCTGGTGGCCGCCAGGCGCCGGGTGGGCGACCTGCGCGCCGTCATCGTGGGCGAAGGCTATGCCCGCCCCGAGCTCGAGGCGGCCGTGGCCGGCGCCGGGGCGCAGGGCTGGATCGAGCTTCGCGGTCATGTCGACCAGGACGAGCTGGTGGCGCTGTACCGCCAGGCCTGGGTGCTGGCCAGCGCCTCGAAACGCGAAGGATGGGGGATGTCGATCTCCGAAGCAGCTGCCTGCGGCACTCCGGCGGTGGTCAGCCGGATCGCCGGGCACATCGATGCCGTGGTCGACGGCGTGAGCGGGGTGCTCGTCGACACGGCCGACGACATGGGAGGCGCGCTGGCTTCGGTGCTCGCCGACCGCCTGTGGCGTGAGCGGCTTCGACGCGGCGCCATGGCCCACGTGAGCGGATTGCAGTGGTCGGCCACCGCCGCCGGCACCTTGAGCGTGTTGCTGGGCGAGCACCGCGCCGCTCGGTCCCGGCACTGACCGGGCCTATCCGGCCTCAGCGCTGCCGCCGTCGCACCCAAACCACGGCCAGGTCTGCCACCAATGCCATAGCAGCCAGCCAGGCCAAGGTGGAGGCGGTCGTGAAGTGCGACGGCCAGTTCCCGTCGGCGCCTGGGGCGTCCGCCACTTGAAGAGCCACCACGGCAGCCGCCGTGGCCAGCACCAGGGCGGCAGTGACCGCCATCAAGGCCAACCGGCCGCCCCGCCACCGGACGCCGAGCGCCACGAGGGCAGCAGCTACCAGACCCCACCAGGGCCATCCCGGGACGAGGAGGGCAACCACGGCGCCCGTACCCAAGGCGCCGATCGCGCCCCGCACCCACGGGGCGCGGGCGCCGGCCGGGGGCAGAGGCAGGGCCCACACCGGGGAGACCTGGCCGTCGCCCGCGGCCATGTGGGCGCCCGCGGCGTGCGCCGGGCGCCGCCGCCGTGGACGCCACGCCACCAGCACCAGGCACAACGCCGCCCCGAGCGACGACGCCACCATGGCCAGGTCCACAGCCGACTGGGGCGTCCAGCGCAATGTCACCGTCACCGCGGTCCCGGGTGGGAGCTCTGAAGGGTTCACCAGCCACCCGTCGGCGAAGCCGTCCACCAGCTGGGGCGCGCCCAGTGACCGCCCGTCGGCCATGGTGGCCTGCCACCCGGGGTTGATGCTCTCACCGAGAACTAGCCAGAAGGCGTTGCGGGCCGGGCCCACCCGCACCCGCCAGGACGAGGCTCCGGTGGCCTGTGCCGTGATGGTTGGCGCGGCGGCCGTGGAGATGGACGCCGTCGCCGGAGTCGAATCGAGCACCAGCTGGTCGAGGTCGAGCCCGCTCAGGTGGCCGGCCATGGCCACCAGGCTGTGGCGTCCGGGGCCCAGGGTGATCCCTGCCTGATCGCGGCCGCAAGGGGCCACGGCCAGAGGCAGGCCCCCCAGGGCGTCACTGGTTGTCCCGCTCACGCGCAGCGACACGGGGCGCCCGTCGATGCGCAACAGATCGCTGCGGCACACGGCCGGCATCTGCGGCGGGGGCTGGGGGGCTCGCACACCGGGGATGCCGAGCTCGGCCACGGCCAAGGGCAGGGCGTGGCGCCCACCGGAGTAGTAGTCATGCGCCCACTCGAGGCGCACCGAGGTGAAGGTGACGGTGATCTGGCGACCGGTCAGTGCGGCGAAGTGCAACGGTACCGACGTCGTGTCGCCGGCTCCGGCGCCGTCGGTGATGGCCGGCAGGGCCACGGTGACCGAGCCGCGTTCGGTGGCAATGCGCAGCGCCGTGGGCACCGAGTGCTCGCCGTCGGCCACCACCTGCAGGTCGAGATGGTCGAAGGTCACCGGCGCCGGCACGTGCACCGAGATCCATTGGCCCGCCTGGTGAGAGGCCCCGAAGCCCGGCGACCACCAGGTGCCCGAGTCGCCGTCGAGGGCGGCCGAGGCCGTGGCCCGGCGGTCGCCGGGAAGGCGGCCGAGCGAGTAGGCCACCACACCGGAGCCGTTGGTCCCGGGGCGCCCCACCAAGCGGTCGATGTCGGCATCGGGAATGAGGGCGTCGATACGGGCTTGGCCCGACAAGGTGAAGGTGCGCGCCGTCGGGAGCCAGAACTGCCGATCGAGGGCCGGTTCGGGGTCCTGGCGCGGGGGCACCGGCGCCACGCGGAGGCGGGTCATGACGATGGTGAGCCGATGCGAAATGGAAGCCCTTCCCACGGCGCGCAGGAGATCCTCGGGCATGGACACCCGTTCCTCGGCCCGGGTGCCTGCCACCGACACCTCGGCCAGGCCCACCGGTGACACCCCCGGTCCGAGAGCGCGCTTCGGGGACAGATTGGTGGCGTCGATGGTGACGCGCAGCCGTCGGAACGAGCGCTCGGGGAAAGTCACCACCTGGCCCCCGCCGGTGCGCGACCCCGGTCCCAAGTCCACCCGCACCGACGCACCGGAGTCGAAGCGCAGTGTGACGGCGGTGATCCATTGGTCGGCGTCACCTTGGGCCTGCATCAGAGTCACCTGGTCGGCACTGACGCGGTGGAGCAAGGCCACCTGCCACCACTGGCCGCGGGGGTCGAGGAAGGGGCCGACCTCCCACGCCGTGTCGAGGTTGCCGTCGATGGCCTCGAGGGGACGGTCTTCGGGCAGATAGGCGAGGGGGCTCCCGTAGGACGACGCCGTAACCGACGTCACGCCGAGGGCCACGGTGGTCGACTGGGCATCGGCGGGGGCGCCCGGGAATATGTCGAGTGGGGCATCGTTGGGGTCCGAAGGCTGCCGCTCGCCGGCCGCCAGCGTCCGCCCGGCCACGGCCTGGATCGTGTTCCAGCGGAACGCCTGTCGGCGGTTGGTGTCGGTGAGCACCAGGCGCGCTCCACCGACCATGGCGCTGCGTAGGGTCCCGCCATGGGTGTCGAGCGAGCCGGCATAGAGGATCACCGGCGACGACGCCCCGGCGCCCAAGACCCCGGCGGCGGCGGCGTCCACCAGGCCCACGCCGTCGCCGTCGACCACCACCGCCGACGTCACCGGCTCGGCCCGTACGAGTGGCCTGGGATGGCGCACCCCCAACACGGCCAGCGGCGGTGGCGGAGGAGTGCGCGGCGGCAAGGCCAATGTGGACTCGTCCACCGCCCTGGTCGGCGCCACGTTCGGTACGGGCACGCCGAAGGCTTCGGGTGGCGACAGGCCGGGCGGCGTGGGCGACAGCTGGGACCAGAAGACCGAGGGGTCGGGTTGTCCGTAGCGCTCGTAGGCCAGGTCGTTCTGGACCAGGACGTCTCCGGCGCCGAGCAGGCGCGCCAGGGGGGCGATGGTGGCCGGGTCGAGGGTGCCGTCCTGCATGGGCCCGTCGAGTCCGTAGAGCAGGTCTTCACCGGCCAGGGAGCCGAGGACCTGTTGCTCGCGGGTCACGAAAGGCCGGTTGAGCAGAGCCGGCCATAGCGGGTCCACGGTGTCGCCGAACCGGTAGGCGGCGAAGTTCTCCCCGGGGATGGCCAGCACCCGGGTCGAGCGGTTCCGGGCGTCGAGGGCGGTGGCGGCCTGGCGCACGGCACTCGGGAGCGTGGCCGGCTCGGTGAAGTGCCCCGGCACCGTGGTGCCGTTCCACACCGCCGGGTTGGCCACCACCACCAGGCCGAGAGCCACACCGCCCACCACCAGGCCGAGCAGGCGGGACCGTGTGACCACGGCGCTGACGGCGGCTCCGAGCAGCATGGCGATGGCCAGGACGAGCAGCGGCGTGGCCCGGTCGGTCGATCGCAGGGCCAAGCCCACCGACGACGTGGTGAACAGGCCCCGCAGGAGCTGGCCGAAGGGCGAAGGACCGGCAAACGGGGCCGCCCCCACGGCCAGGGCCAGGCCGACCACGCCCAGCACGACGAAGAAGGCCCGATGCCGCCAGCGGGTGACGAAGGCGCCCGTGAAAGCCAGCGCCACCACGCTGTAGCCGGCGGCCAGCACCCACAGCTGTTGCGTGAACTGGGCCAGGGTGGGAACCCACGCCCCGGCCTCATCGCCACCGTAGAAGTACCAGTACCCGAGACCCCGCAATACTTCCGAGGCCATGGAGGTGCTGCTCACCACCGGGACGGTCTCGGTGTACTTGAGGATGTCGATGCCGTACCCGCCCTCCACGGCCAAGCCGACCAACCACCACGCCGAGGTGGCGCCGACCAGTGCGGCGAGGTGCCACAGCGTGTTCCACACCCGGCGCCATGGGTGTAGGGCCGTGGCGCCGGCGTAGGCCAGCCACAGCAGAGGGGCCAAGCCGACGTAGAAGGCCGAACTGGCATTGACACTGCTCATGGCCGCCACCACCAGCGCCATCAGGGCCGGATGGCGCCAGCGGCCGCTTCGCAGTGCCCGCTCGGTGAGCCCGAGCAACCAGGGGAGCGCCGCCCAAGGCAGCAAGATCACCGAGATCCGCCCGACGTACTGCAAGAAGTACGGGGACAACATGAAGGCGGCGCTCGCCACCACCAACCCGTGGCGGTCGAGGCGCAGAGTCCGGCCTAGGAACAGCACCCCGGCCCCGGCGGCGAACAGGATGGCCGCCACCCACAGGCGCTCGGCCACCCAGGTGGGGATAGCCAGGGCGTGGGCCGCCCAGAAGAACGGCCCCATGGGGAACAGGTAGCCGATCTGTTGGTGGGTGACGGTGCCCAGGCCCACGGTGGGATCCCACATCGACGCCGACTGGCCCAGGAATCGCCCCGGATCGAGGTACAGATAGCTCTTGGTGTCGGCGTCCACCACACCGGGTTGGGCCAGCAGCTGAGGCACCAGCGCCACCAGAGCCAGAACGAGATGCTCGGCGACGGCGGTCAGGCGGCGACGGGAGGCTGGCGGCGCTGTCGATCGTGGCAGGTCGGTAGTGTACGCACGCGCCGCTGTCGGCAGCGGGGAGGCGAGAGGAAGAGGCGCTGCCCAGGTTGACCGGAGAGCGGCCGCTGCAGGGGGTGACACCCGACTCGCTCCTGGCCCTGCACGACGCCGGCTACCGAGCCGTGATCGAACGCCTCGGCCCTGGAAGCGTGCTCGACCTCGGGTGCGGCCAAGGCTTCGAGTCGGTGCGACTCGGGGGCCCGGGCCGCACGGTGGTGGGCGTGGACTACAGCACAGAGGCGCTCGGAGACGCCCGGCGACGCTTCGCCGCTCAGGGGCTGCGGCTGGTGGCCGGCGACGCCGCCGGGCTGGGCCTGGCCTCGGCGGCCTTCGACTGGGTGTGCTCGTCGCACCTGGTCGAGCACTTCCGAGACCCGTCGCATCACGTCCGGGAGCTGGCCCGCGTCCTGCATCCCGACGGCACTGCCTTCGTCATCACTCCGAACGCCCCGGCCGATTTCGAGAATCCCTTCCACCTGCGCCTGTTCCGGGCCGACGAGTTGGCCGACGAGTTGGGCCGGTCCTTCGCCGAGGTGTCGGTCCTCGGCATCGACGGCTCCGCAGCCGTGAAGGCCGATTTCGACCGGCGACGGGCCAAGGCGGCGCGGCTGCTCCGCCTCGACGTGTTCGGCCTGCGCCATCGGATGCCGAGGTCGTGGTACATCGCCGTCTACACCCGGGCGTTGCCGCTCGCCTATCGGCTACTGGGTAGCGGCGACAGCGGTGGGCACAGTGGGATCGACGCCGGCGACTTCTTCGTAACCGATGCTCTCGATGACACCACGCTGGTGCTCTTCGCCGTCGCCCGACGTCCGAGGGGCCGGCACCTGTGACGCATCGGGCGACGGGGGGAGGGCGACGTTGCTGGCTGTGGGGCTGACCGGGGGTATCGGGTCGGGCAAGTCGACGGTGGCCGACCTCCTGGTGGCGCGCGGTGCCGTGCTCATCGACGCCGACCGCATCGCCCGCCAGGTGGTGGCCCCCGGTGGTGCGGCCTACGGGCCGGTGGTGCAGCGTTTCGGGCCGGCCGTGGTGGCGGCCGACGGCACCATCGACCGGCCGGCGCTGGCTGCGGTGGTCTTCGCCGACCCCGGGGCCCTGGCCGACCTGAACGCCATCACCCACCCGGCCATCGGCGCCGTCATGACCGAGCGCCGTGCCGCCGAGGAGGACACCGGCCACATCGTGGTCCTCGACGTGCCGCTGCTCACTCCGGCCCATCGCGACCTCCTAGGTCTCGACGCCGTGGTGGTGGTGGACTGCGACCCGGCGCTGGCGCTGCGGCGCCTGACCTCGGCCCGGGGGATGGACCGGGCCGACGCCGAAGCCCGCATGGCGGCCCAGGTCGGGCGCCACGAGCGACTCCAGGGCGCTGACCTGGTGGTGGCCAACGACGGGAGCCTGTCCGAGCTCGAGGACGAAGTGGCCAGCGCCTGGGAGAGCCTCGAGGCGATGGCCCGGTCCAAGGGCCATGGGGGTTCCGAGGAGCCGATGGGCGGCGGGGACTGAACACTGCGGCGGGGGAGGAGGTGCCACAGCCCCCCGGTACCATCGGCTGGTGGCTCTTTTGGAGGTGGTCTCCCCGTTGCGCCCGGCGGGCGACCAGCCTGGGGCCATCGCCGCCCTGTCTGAGGGGCTGCGGCGTGGCGACCGGTACCAGACCCTGCTCGGGATCACCGGCAGCGGGAAGACGGCCACCATGGCCTGGACCATCGAGGCGGTACAGCGACCCACCCTGATCATCGAGCCCAACAAGTCCCTGGCCGCCCAGCTGGCCGCCGAGTTGCGCGAGCTGTTCCCGCGCAACCGCGTCGAGTACTTCGTCTCCTACTACGACTACTACCAGCCCGAGGCCTACCTCCCGACCTCGGACACCTACATCGAAAAGGACTCGTCCATCAACGACGAGATCGACCGGCTGCGCCATGCCACCACCTCGAGCCTGCTGCTGCGGCGCGACGTCATCGTGGTGGCCTCGGTGTCGTGCATCTACGGCCTGGGATCTCCCGAGGAGTACCGCAACAGGATCCTGGTGGTGCGCCCCGGGGACCGCGTCGACCAGCGGGCCTTGCTGCGCAAGCTGGTGGACCTCCACTACGACCGCAACGACATGGTCCTGGCTCGCGGGCGTTTCAGGGCCAGAGGCGACACGGTGGAGGTCCATCCGGCCTACGAGGAGCACGCCGTGAGGATCGAGCTCTTCGGCGACGAGGTGGAGCGGATCCGACCCTTCGACGCCACCACCGGCGACGTGGGCGAGGACCTCGAGGAGCTCGTGGTCTTCGCCTCCACCCACTACGTCGCCGGTGACGAGACCATGCGCCGGGCCGTCGTCTCCATCGAGGCCGAGTTGGGCCAGCGCTTGTCAGAGCTCCAGGCGCAGGAAAAGCTGCTCGAAGCCCAGCGGCTCCGCCTGCGCACCGAGCACGACCTCGAGATGCTGGCCGAGGTGGGGGTGTGCAACGGCATCGAGAACTACAGCCGCCACCTCGACGGCCGCCAGGCCGGAGAACCGCCCCACACCCTGCTCGACTTCTTCCCGTCGGACTTCCTCACCGTCATCGACGAGAGCCACGTGGCCGTGCCCCAGATCCACGGCCAGTACGAGGGGGACCGCTCCCGCAAGGCCACTTTGGTCGAGCACGGGTTCCGGCTCCCGAGCGCTCTCGACAACCGTCCGCTCACCTACGACGAGTTCACCGCCCGGGTCGGACAGGTCGTGTTCCTGTCGGCCACGCCCGGCCGCTACGAACTGTCGGTGGCGTCGCAGGTGGTGGATCAGGTCATCCGCCCCACCGGCCTGGTCGACCCCGAGGTCGTCATCCGCCCGACCACCGGCCAGATCGACGACCTCCTCGAGCGCATCCGCCAAGCGGCCGAGCTTGGGGGCCGGGTGCTCGTGACCACCTTGACCAAGAAGATGGCCGAGGACCTGACCGACTACCTCTTGGAGCTCGGGGTGCGGGTGCGCTACCTGCACTCCGACATCGACACCATCACCCGCATCGAGCTACTGCGGGACCTGCGCCTGGGGGAGTACGACGTCCTGGTGGGCATCAACCTCCTGCGCGAGGGCCTCGACCTGCCCGAGGTGCGACTGGTGGCCATCCTCGACGCCGACAAGTCGGGCTTCCTGCGCTCGGCCAGCTCGTTGATCCAGACCATGGGCCGCGCCGCCCGCAACGTCGACGGCGAGGTGGTTCTCTACGCCGACACCATCACCGACGCCATGCGCGAAGCCATCTCCGAGACCCAGCGGCGGCGGGCCATCCAGCAGGCCTACAACGCCGAGCACGGCATCGACCCCACCACCATCCGCAAGGCGGTCACCGACATCTTGTCCCGGCTGCGCCCGGCCAACGACGCGGCGGGGAGCCGCGCCCGGCGCGGCAACCGGCCTGCCGCCACCGGGTTGCCGGGCCGGGCCACGGTGTCGGGCACCCGGCGACCGTCCACGTCAGCCGGTGGGAGGCGGGCACCTCGTACGGCGCTCGGCGTCGACGGCGGGCCGAGCCTGGCCGACACCCCCGCCGAAGAGCTCCAGGAACTGGTGGGGCGCCTCGAGCAGGAGATGCGCAAGGCGGCCTCGGAGCTGCGATACGAGGAGGCGGCGCTGCTGCGCGACGAGATCGCCGAGCTACGCCTGGCCCTGGCCGAGGCCGACACCCCTCCGCTGTCGCCCACCGCCACCCCCGCCTGAAGGCCCGGGGCGCACCGGTATCCTCGACCCGATGGCCGACCACCTGGTGATCCGCGGCGCGCGCGAGCACAACCTGCGCGACGTGTCACTGGAATTGCCACGCGACCAGCTCATCGTCTTCACCGGCCTGTCGGGATCGGGCAAGTCGTCACTGGCTTTCGACACCATCTACGCCGAGGGCCAGCGTCGCTACGTGGAGTCGTTGTCATCCTATGCCCGGCAGTTCCTGGGCCAGATGGACAAGCCCGACGTGGACTTCATCGAAGGGCTGTCTCCGGCCATCTCCATCGACCAGAAATCGGCCAGCCGCAACCCCCGCTCCACTGTCGGCACCGTCACCGAGATCTACGACTACCTCAGACTCCTCTACGCCAGGGTGGGCCGGCCCCATTGCCCCACCTGCGGCCGCCCGGTGGCCCGCCAGACACCCCAGCAGATCGTCGACCGGATCCTGGATCTCCCCGAGGGCACCCGTTTCCAGGTCCTGGCGCCGGTGGTGCGGGGCCGCAAGGGGGAGTACGAGGCGCTCCTCGACGACCTGGCCAAGCAGGGCTTCTCCCGGGCCAGGGTGGACGGGGAGACGGTGGAGCTGGCCGACCGCCAGGCATTGTCCCTGGCCCGTTACGAGCAGCACACCATCGAGGTGGTGGTGGACCGCCTCGTCCGTCGCCACGACATCCGCCAGAGGCTGACCGAGTCCATGGAGACGGCGCTGCGCCTCACCGACGGCATCGCCGAGATCGGCGTGCTCCAGGAAGACGGCACCGAGGAGCTGATCACCTTCTCCGAGCACCTGGCCTGCACCTTCTGCGGGCTGTCGTTCGAAGAGGCTGCTCCTCGCAACTTCTCGTTCAACTCGCCCTATGGGGCCTGCCCGGCATGTGACGGGTTGGGCACGCAATTCGAGGTCGACCCCGAGCTGGTGGTGCCCGACCCCAGCCGGAGCCTGGCCGAAGGGGCCATCGCCCCGTGGATGGGAGGGCGCAGCCGATGGTTCGACCGCATGGTGGAGGCGGTGGCCGACACGTACGGCTTCTCCATCGACACCCCGTGGGCCAAGCTGCGCAAAGCCGACAAGAAGGTCGTGCTGTACGGAGCCGGCACCAAGCAGGTGAGTCTGCGCTATCGCAACCGCTACGGCCGCCAGCGCACCTATGTGAGCCACTACGAAGGGATCGTCCCGTGGCTGACACGACGGCACAAGGAGTCGGACTCCGACGCCGTGCGCGACTGGGCCGAGACCTTCATGCGCGAGGTCTCCTGTGCCGCCTGTGGGGGAGCCAGGCTCAAGCCCCAGTCGCTGGCCGTCACGGTGGGCGACATGAACATCCACGAACTGTGCAGCCTGTCCATCACCGCCGCCGCTGCCGCCGTGGGCCGCCTTGAGCTGTCCGAGCGGGACCACCTCATCGCCGACCGCGTGCTGCGCGAGGTGCGGGCCCGCTTGCAGTTCCTCCTCGACGTCGGCCTGGACTACCTGGCCCTGGCCCGGGCCACGGCCACCCTGTCGGGCGGGGAGGCCCAGCGCATCCGCTTGGCCAGCCAGATCGGCTCGGGCCTGGTCGGTGTGCTCTACGTCCTCGACGAGCCGTCCATCGGGCTGCACCAGCGCGACAACCGCCGGCTGCTCGAGACGTTGGTTCGCCTACGCGACCTGGGCAACACCGTCATCGTGGTGGAGCACGACGAGGAGACCATAAGGGCGGCCGACCACGTGGTCGACATCGGCCCCGGGGCCGGCGAGCACGGAGGCCAGGTCGTCTACAGCGGAAAGGTGGACGGCCTCCTAGCCAGCGAGGCCTCGGTGACGGGCCAGTACCTCACCGGCAAGCGGTCGGTGCCGGTGCCCGAGAAGCGCCGGACGGGATCGGGCGACCACCTGGTGGTGCGCGGGGCACGGGAGCACAACCTCAAAGACGTGGACGTCGCCTTTCCCCTGGGGTGCCTGGTGGCGGTGACCGGCGTGTCGGGCTCGGGCAAGTCCACCTTGGTCAACGACATTCTCCTGCAGTCGCTGCTGGGCCAAGTCAACCGGGCCCGCACCACGGCCGGGGCCCATGCCGGCATCGACGGCGTTCGGTACGTGGACAAGGTGGTGGACATCGACCAGTCGCCCATCGGCCGCACGCCCAGATCGAATCCGGCGACCTACACGGGGTTGTTCGACAACGTCCGCAAGCTCTTCACCCAGACACCCGAGGCCAAGGTGCGCGGTTACCTGCCCGGTCGGTTCTCGTTCAACGTGCGCGGCGGTCGGTGCGAGGCCTGCGCCGGCGACGGCACCATCAAGATCGAGATGCACTTCCTGCCCGATGTGTACGTCCCGTGCGAGGTGTGCGGCGGCTCGCGCTACAACCGCGAGACACTCGAAGTCACATTCAAGGGCAAGAACATCGGCGACGTCCTCGACATGTCGTGCGAGGAGGCCTTGGGCTTCTTCGCCAACCAGCCCAGCATCGCCCGGCACCTGCAGACCCTGGTCGACGTGGGGCTCGGCTACATCCGCCTCGGACAGCCCGCTCCCACCCTGTCGGGGGGAGAGGCCCAACGGGTGAAGCTGGCCTCGGAGCTGAGTCGTCGCCCGACCGGGCACACGCTCTACGTGCTCGACGAGCCCACCACCGGCCTGCACTTCGACGACGTGCGCAAGCTCCTCGAGGTGCTGTCGCGCCTGGTGGACCAGGGCAACACGGTCATCGTCATCGAGCACAACCTGGACGTGGTGAAGACGGCCGACTGGATCGTGGACCTGGGCCCCGAAGGTGGGGACCGGGGCGGCCGCATCATCGCCGAGGGCACGCCCGAGGATGTGGCCCGGACGCCTGGCAGCGCCACCGGGGAGGTTCTCGTACCGGTGCTCGCCGGTCGGAGCAGCAAGTTCCATCGGCAACGGGTTTCGTCGTCGAAGACCAATGCAGGCCGGAGATCGGCGGCAACGCCAGTAAAGGCAACAAAGGGTCGGGAATCCACGAAGAGAGCCCTGAGGGCTACTTGAACGACCGATATCGACTTCGTGCCTCGGGGAATTGTTCGTTTCGGCCACGCGATTGGCCCGCTGACTTGGGCCGTACTCCCGCTTCGGCCATCGCTCGCTTCCATTTGATCAAGATTGCAACGCCAATGCAGGTTCTGGTGTGGTCAGCCCTGCATTCTTTGAATCATGTCTAGGCCCCGGTATGCTCAGAGGCCGAACCGCTATATTCCCTGATGTGAGCTCGGACGATAACGTGCAGGTCTACGTAGCCAGCGCGAACACCAACCCCGTGACAGAGCTATGCGTCCGCTCAATGCACCGCTACTCAGATTACCCATTCCGTCTTATCGTTGGCGACAACGGATCCCGCGATGGCTCAATCGAGATGCTGCGCGAACTTGAACGCAAGGGATGGTTGAGCCTCGATGTTGCGTCCGCGTGGCGTCAACATGGGGATTTGCTCGACCACTGGATTCACAGCTGTGAATACAGGTACGCAGTATTTGTCGACTCTGATGTGAACTTCCGTGGTCCGTGGCTGAGGGCTTTGGTAGAGACTGCTCAATCGGAAGGCGCCGCATTGGTGTGCGCTGAGATGTTCGACGCGATGCATGGTTTCGTCCAAGCCGGAACTGGTCGCATCATGGAAGTGCCACCCAGACCGAGCGCGCATCTGATGATGTTCGACACGAAACTCGTTGCCGGTCTCTCCTCAAGTTTCCTTCCACAGATCTCCGAGATGGATGGCGTAATAACTAGTTTGGATGTCGCCGGTGCCGTGTTGCGGGAGTTGACCGCCCGAGGTCTTGCCTGGCGTGAGATGCCCTCGGAGTACCAATCGACCTTCGTCCATCTCGGGGGTATGTCGTACCTGTCACGCAAGCTTTGGCCCGACCTCTGGCCTGGCTGGAATATTGTCAAGGCTCTCACCAGGGTTCGGCTCTCGTTGCGGTGGTACCGAGCTCGATGGAAGAAACCCTCCTCGCACACCGTTGGATGAGGGCTCCCCTACCTAGCCGGCGGCGGAAGCCGACATCCCAGGTCAAAACGTCTCAGACGATGGCCAGCATGCGCTCCAGAGCCATGCGGGCCCAGGTCGCCGTTTCGGGGTCGACAGTGATGCGGTTCACCACCACCCCGTCGCACAACGATTCGAGCACCCAGCACAGGTGGGCGGCGTCGATGCGGAACATGGTCGAGCACGGGCACACGATCGGGTCGAGCGACGCCACCGTCTTGTCCGGGTGCTCGTCGGCCAGGCGCTTCACCAGGTGGATCTCGGTGGCCACGCCGATCTCGGCACCGCTCGGGGCCTCGGTCACCGCTCGGATGATGCGGTCGGTGGAGCCGACGACGTCGGCCAGCTCCACTACGTCGTGGGCGCATTCGGGGTGGACGAACACCAGGCCTTCGGGGTTCGCGGCTCGGAAGGCGGCCACGTGCTCGGGCCGGAAGCGCTGGTGGACTGAGCAGTGCCCCTTCCACAGAAGC
>DATKSG010000065.1:0-24880 GCA_035531775.1 Acidimicrobiales bacterium
ATCCCGAGCTCGACGTCGGGGCCCCGGCGCTCGTAGTGCAGGACCCGGACGTCTTTCAGGCCCACCAGGGCCTGGACGATCTCGCTAGGGTGCGTGAGGACGAAGGTGCTTCTTGTTTGGAGGCTCACACCTCAAGCTTGAGGCGCCTTCGTTCGCGCCTGGGTGACCCTCGATCAGCAGGGCTCCCCGCTGAGATCCGAAGAGCCACCCCTGACTCACGGTTCGGCCCGGCTCCGGCACCTGGGCGACAGTGGCTTCGGTACCTGTGTCCCACTCGCTCCATTGCCCTGGCGGCGGTTGTGACCTTGGCGTTGGGTTACCCGAGCCCAGGAGGCGGTCGTGGCATTGGTGGAGCTGTCGATGCTTGAGCAGCGCTATCTCGCATCCCCGCACGCTCGGCGGCTCGCGTTCGGTCGCAATGACGCCAGTTCGAGTGAGCGTTTCCGATACCCGTGTGCGAGCGTCATGAGGAGCATTCCCGCTGTCAGAAGTGCACCCGCAACACCGAGGAGTCGCGTGAAATCCGAACCGGTGAGAGCGAGCGACCCAGTCGGCACCGAATCGGACGTCGTGCCGGTGTCGAGCGCTCCTGTACCCGGGTGTACGACGGTCGTCTTGGCCACACCGGAGGACGCGGTGCCGGCGATCGACATCGTGTCTCCTTGAGGTATGACGACGGTGTTCGTCGGTGCCGCCGAACTCGCCGCGGCGGCGAAGCACTCGCCATTGGTGAGAGTACCGCTCTCCGAGGATGCCAAGTAGGGACTGCCGGCGTCGGGGATGTAGACCGAGGCGAAGCAGTACGTCCCGGTGTTGCCCGGGGTGAAGCCCGGCGACGTGGCCACACCGTTGTGCAGTGCTTGCGCCGGAGCGAGAGCCGTGCCCGAGGTCGACGAGCACAAGATAATTCCCGGGCCACACCAGTACGTCTGCACCATACCGGTCGGAGTGCCGTCCATGACGTTGCCCGTCACCGTCGCCACGTCGTCGAGGCTGTTGCCCAATGTGATCAGGCCGCTCGAAGCAGCCGAGGTCGTGATCGTCGGCGGCGGCACCACCGGCGGGGGCGCGCCCGGCGCAGCGGTGACGGCGAAGCACTCGCCATTGGTCGTGTCGCCGACTCCGGAGGAGCTTCCATAGGGACTGCTGGCGTCAGGCGTATAGGCCGAAGCAAAGCAGTAGTTCCCCACGGCGCTCGGAACGAAAATCGGCGAAGTGGCAACTCCCCCATGCAACGTCGCAGGCACAGACAGAGCGGCGCCCGAGCTGGGAGAGCAGGAGACACTCACGGGCCCGCACTCGTAGAACTGCAACGACCCGGTCGGGGAACCGTCGGTTGCGTTGCCCGTCACGGTCGCCACGTCGTCGAGACCGCTGCCCAAGGTGATCAAGCTCGATGAAGGCGACGTGGCGATCGACGTGCTGCACGGATCGACCCTAATGGTGTTGTCGTCGAGTGTGATTGAAGCCTGTCCGGTCAGGACTCGGCCGTCCACCGACGCCCCGAGGTTGAGCGTGGCCGATTGCAATGCCAGGATGGTGCCGACGAGTGCGGTGGAGTTGCCAGCGCTGTTACCCAGGGTGGCGGAACTCGTCACCTGCCAGAAGACATGGCACGCCTGCACGGGACCCGATGCCCCGGAGACCGCCGTAAGCACCACTGACGTCGGGTTTGTTCGGCCCACGAGCAGCGAGCTGCCGGCCTGGAAGATGAACACCGAACTGGGGTCTCCTTGAAGGGTCAGGGTTCCGTCAACCGTCATGGAGCTGGTCGCGTTGTACACGCCGGGACTCAATGTCGTGCCACCACCAAGCGTGGCGTAGTTGACGTTGTTGCTCGGCGTGGCGGAAGCTGCGGACTCGTAGGCGCCTGCCGAACCCGATGCGGCCGGCCCGAACGCGTCGGTCTGAGCCTGATTCGCCACACCGTTGGCGGCGTACTCGGTCCCATTGATCGTCCCTGGTGGGAAGCCGGTGACCGAAGTCGCGGTATTCGGATAAAGACCCACGTTGCCTGTGATGACCGATGACCCCGTGTTGGTGACTGCTTGGCTGGCCAAAAGAGCGAAGGATGACGCTGTGCCCAGATCGACGGTGTTCGTCACAGCTGATGCCATGGACGGTCGCGCAACTGTTCCGACGATGCACAGAGCGACGGTGAGCACAACTCCCGGCCGGATTGCGGACGCATGGCGGGTACCAACCCCACCGGGGACCAAAGGACCCCTCACCTGATTGCACCGCTACTGGTTGCACCGGCACCAATCGCCATGGCGCTCAAGACCATTCCACCCAATTCGGCACTTCCGTTCGTAAGGTCCGGCACTGTGCCGGGTTTCGAAGGAAGCGGAGTCTGGGCGCCTTTGACCTCTGATCTCTACGATACCACTCTCACGAAAGCGGCCGCCGGCCAGCGCATTGACTGATCAAAAGCCTCTGCGTAGCCCTATACGAGCCAACGCCAGGCCGTGACCAAGAAGATGGCGGCCGCCTACAAGCGAGGTACCAGGGCCGATCAGACTCGGATCCTCGACGAGCTGATCGGGCTCACAGGGCGGCACCGGGACCACGCCCGGGCGGCTCGGAGAAGCGCCGGGACCCTCAAGATTGTGAAGCCCCGCCGGGCGCGCCCCCCAAGCTCCCTCCGCACATGATTGCCTGCCTGGCCACGTGCTGGGAGCGCAGGACGCGGACGTCTTCGAGGCCGACCAGGGCCTGGATGATCTCGATAGGGTCGGTGACGACGAAGGTGCTTCTTGCTTTTTGGCTCACACCTCAAGCTTGAAGCACCTTCGTCAATTTGGGGTGACCTGGGGCGGAACGGTTCCCCGCTGAAATCCGAAGAGCCGTTTGACCTTGGCTTGGGCGTCATCCGAGCCCAGGAGCCGGTCATGGCAAAACTGGTGGCGCTTTCGATGCTTGAGCAGCGCTATCTCGTTGTGCGCGAGGAGCTCGACACCGGTGCCACCGACACCGACGTGGCCGCGCGCCGCGGGGTGACCCGCCGGACCCTGCACAGGTGGCTCGTCCGCTATGCGTCATCCGTGTCGGTCGACGAGCCCGCACTGTCGTCAGGCAGGGCGCGGCAACTCAACGTGACCGACGTCGATCGAGTCCGGCTCTGGGATCGGGAGTCCATCTCTTGTGAGCCCCTCGAGGTGCATGACGATCGCCTCGCTGACGAGCTGCTCGGTCTCATCGCGCGTTGCGCCGGCGACACCGACACCGGGCAGGGCGGGCAGATAGGCGCTCTAGCCGGTGGCGGTTCGCTCGTACACGACGGTCCAGGTGCTCAACGGTCCTCCCTCGACAACCGGCCTGGCGAAGAATGCTGCCCAGCGTACCCGGTGCCAATTCCTGGCCCGGATTGCCGGCGACAGCCACCCTGCCCGGCTTGATGGGGTGTCGGAACTAGCGATGGCTACTGCGCCGGGCTGCCTGGTGCCATCCGTCCCGTTCGAGCTTTCGAATCACGTCCCGGACTGTCATCAGTCGCCGACGGTAATGGGGGGTTGTGTCAATCAATCCGAGACCGCCCCCCACTCTCTAGAGCGAGGCCCTAGGCGACCTGGCGTCGGTGGTCGAACCGCCAGGACCGCTGTGGCCGGTTGACCGCTGGCCTCGCCGTCAGACAGGGACGATGTCGACCAAGCCATCGAGTCCGTTCAAGTCGTCCGGATTCCTGGTGTAGAGCGCCAAGCCATTGGCATGTGCCGTGGCCGCGATCAGCAGGTCAGCGATCCGAGGGCGGTGAGAACGGCCTGTCTCGACTACGGCGGCGACGATCTGGCCGTAGCTGCGGGCAGCCGCGGCGTCGAAAGGGACGGCTTCGAAGGTCGCCTCGACTTGCTGGAGGCGAGCCTGGCGACGCGCCCTTTCGTCGCTGGCCGTGGCCAGATGTGGACCAGCGGTCAGCTCGGCCAAGGTGATCGCACAGATCGCCGTCTCGTCGGGCAGCGCCGCGGCGACGTCGGGTGCGTCCCAGTCGATGACCACCGACGTATCGAGGAGGCCAGTCGACATTTAGACGCTCTGATCGACGATGCGATCGAGGTCGGACCTGAACGTGGCGGCGTCAAGATGCGGCCCGGCAGCGACGAGGGCCTGGAGCTCGGCCTTGGGCACGAAGGTTCGACGTGGCCGTTGAACCGGCTGCAACACGGCGACCGGAACCCCGTTGCGGGTGACGAGGAAGGTCTGCCCGGCTACCACCTCGTCGATCACCCGAGCATTGTCGTTGCGCAGCTCCCGTTGAGCGATGGTCTTGGTCACGAACCTAGCGTAGCACATCGGGCTACAGTGTGCTACATAAGGCTTCGTCCGAGTGGCCGGGGTCATGTGAAGCGATCTAGCCGCTGTGCGAGTCGGCGCCCCCATCACGGGGCCAATGAAGATCCACCACAGTGAATCCTCGTCTCGGCCTACCTGGACGACGCCGATCTAAGCAGGGCCAGGTCGATTCCCGTTCGGGGACACTTGCCGCATGTCCGATAATCGCAGGGTCCCTCACTTGAGAAAGGCTCCGAAATGATCGTTGCCGTCGCCGGGGCTACTGGTTTCGTCGGGCGTGCCCTAACGGCGCAGCTGCTTCGTAGTGGGCACGACGTGGTTGCCCTCGGCCGTTCCGTGAACGCCGTCTCGACGGACGCGAGGGCCATCGCTGTTGATGTGGGCGACGAATGCGCTACCACCAACGCCCTGGCCGGTGTCGAAGCTGCCTATTACCTCGTCCATTCGATGGCCGCCGGTGGTGGGTTCCGCGCGGTCGACCTCCGTCTAGCCACGGGCTTCGGTCGGGCGGCGGCGAAGGCCGGTGTTGGCCGGATCATCTATGTCGGAGCGCTCGGAAACGCCCCGAGCTCCGCACACCTGGCAAGTAGGCACGAGGTGGGTTCGGCCCTCGCCGCTTCCGGCGTGGCGGTCATCGAGCTTCGGGCCGCGGTGGTGTTCGGCTCGGGCAGCATCTCCTTCGAGATGCTCCGCTACCTGACCGAGCGCTTGCCGGCCATGGTCTGCCCCCGGTGGGTACGCACCCGCATCCAACCGATCGCGCTCGTCGACCTGCTTGCCTATCTGGAGCAGTCGCTCCAGGTCGCCCCCGGCATCTACGAGATCGGCGGTGCTGACGTCACCACATACCGCGAGATGATTTCAGCGTATGCCAGCGTCCGGGGCCTACGTCCTCGCCGCATTATCGATATCCCGTGGCTCACGCCTCAGCTCTCGTCGTACTGGGTAGATCTCGTTACACCGGTCGATCGCTCGGTCAGTCATGCGTTGATCGAGAGTCTCGTAACCGAGGTGGTGGTGATGGACCCCGAGCCGGCGAGGCGGGCATTCTCGGTCACCCCAATGGGAGTCGAGCGCGCGCTAGCGGCCGCGCTCAATGACCAGGACGAGGCGGTCAGTCGCTCGTTGTTCGATCGCCGTAATGGTTTGGTCGACGGCGTCTACTGCATCGTCGTCGATGTGGCTATCACATCAGGGACTGAGGACTCGGTCGTTCGTGATCTCGGGACAATCGGCGGCAGGCTGAGCTGGTATGGCGCTGCGGCAGGGTGGATGGCCCGCCTTGCCCTCGGCCGCCTCGTAGGCGAACACCTTCGACGACGCCGTCCCGCGGCCGTGATGCCGGGCGCACTCGTCGACTGGTGGCGCATCATCGAGGTCGAGTCGGGCGAACTGGTGCTTCGCAGTGTCGGATGGTTCCCTGGTGACGCTTGGCTGGGGTATCGAGCCGGTCAAGGTGTCCTACACCAGATAGCCGCGTTCCGTCCGCGTGGCATACCGGGCTTCTTGTACTGGAAGCTGCTCGCACCTGTACACCGCCTGGCGTTCGCTCGAATGGCCCGCCGCCGTGTTTCTCAGGCGTCAGCGAAGGTCTGATGGCGATTCGCAAGGAGATTGGATCAAGGTGATTAGCCAACTTCGACGGCGTTACTGAAGTCCCTTCCCGAGCCCTCAGCCATATCCCGATGACGGGGAGAAGAACGTCCGAATATGAGCGCCTCCGGCCGTTGCGGGCACCACCCTCCTCACTCCTGCCGCTCCTCCCACAGCGACGGCCCCGTCGGCGAGGCAGCACAGCGACTCTCGGGCCACACCGCCGGGGCTCAACGCGTCATTCAGTTGCTACAGCGGCGTCGCCACAGCCGCGACGCTCGACCCGTTCAACTTCGACACGGTCGATATGTCCGGGACCATCACCTGCTCGGGCATCGGCCCCAACCCGGTCACCTACGACTTCACGTTCTCGGTGTCCGGGTACTGGTACGGCGTGCCGTACACGTTCACCCTGAGCCAGGGCGGGACGCAGGTCTACTCGTGGACCGACACGACGCACTGCACCGACAGCTGCCCTAACGGCACGTGCGCTTACGAGGGATAGCTCTTGGCCTTCGGCCCTAACGGCCAGCGACTACAGGCCGCCTTCAGGATTGCCTGGGGTCCGCCGCCCGGCACCGGACACAGGACGCAGCACTCAGAACAGCTCATCCATCACCGCTCGAGCCACATCGACCGATGGCTGTACCGGATGGCGGTAGGTGTCGAGGATGGTCCTGGTGCCGGCATGGCCAGTCACGTCGGCCACCTGCTCGATGGGCACGCCGGCCGCCGACAACAGCGATACGGCCGAATGGCGCAGCTCCTTCGGTTGCCAGGCGCCCAGGCCGGCCCGTTCGGTCAGGGCGACGAAGTGCCGGCGCAGCGACCACCGGTCGATGGGTGTACCGACGGTGGTGCAGAACACGAGCCCGCGCTCGCGCCAACGGCTTCCCGCTTTGCGCCTCTCCTCCTGCTGACGGCGCCGATGGCGTGCCAGGTCCTCCCTCACCGCCTGCGGCATGGCCAGGGACCGACGGCTCTTAGGCGTCTTCGGCTCGCCGAGCACCACACCACCCGGATTCTCGATGCGGGCTCGTCGGACGTGGAGGACCTGGGCGTCGAAGTCGACATCCTCCCAGCACAGCCCGGTCAGCTCCCCCGGACGCAAGCCCAGCATGAGGCCCACGGTGACCAGAGCACCGAGGCGATCGTCGCCCGCCGTTCGCAGCAAGTCCTTGGCTTGGTGCACAGTCAGGCTTCGCCCGCGGGCCCTGGGCCCGGCCGGCACCGACGTCAGGGCGGCCACATTGCGCTCGACGTGGCCTCGGCGATGGGCTTGCTCGAGCGCCATCGACAGCACGGCCCGAACCCGGGTCATGGTGCTGCGGGACTTGCCGGCCTCAGCCATGGCCAGCAGCACGTCGTCCACGTCCTCGGCCCGCAGGGTCCGCAGCCGGGCATGGCCCACCGAGGGCACGATCCAGACGTCGATGGCCCACTCATAGTTGGCGATGGTCCTCGGGCTCTTGGCCGAGACCCGCTGGAGGCGCAACCACATGTGGAGGTACGACGCCACCGTCGTGCGGCCGTCGACTCGCTGCGATGCCATGAGCACCCTAGGAACTGAGGGCCGTACCAGGGGCGCAGTGGGGAGCGCCGAGTTCCCGACGCTACTGCGATGGTGCCTGGCGGGAAAGGCCGATCACCGGCTGGTGCTACCATGGAGGCACGCCTCTTGGCGTGGCCCATTCGAGCTCCACTTCCGAGTCGGCCCCTTCCACTCTGAACGGAGCTTGAAATTCCTTCCTTCCTCGACCTTGGCGTCGGCGCGCCTGTCGCTCAGCGCCTCCTCGCCCTTGGCATCACCGCCCCGCTGCCCATACAGGCCGCCACCATCCCCGACGCGCTAGCCGGCCGCGACGTTTGCGGCCGGGCCCCCACCGGGTCGGGCAAGACCCTGGCCTTCGGGCTGCCGCTGCTGACCCACGCCGGTTCGGCCGAGCCACGGCGCCCCCGGGCCCTGGTGCTCGTGCCCACCCGAGAGCTGGCCGAGCAGGTGTGCACCGTCCTCGGCGACCTTCTCGGTGGCCAGCGCGACCGCGTCCTCGCCGTATACGGCGGCACCGGCTACGAGGGCCAGCGCAAGGCCCTGCGCCGCGGCGTCGACGTGGTCGTCGCCTGCCCCGGTCGTCTCGAGGACCTACTGGCCCGACGCGACATGTACCTGGACCACGTGAGCATCGTGGTGCTCGACGAAGCCGACCGCATGGTCGATATGGGGTTCCTGCCTCCGGTGCGGCGCCTGCTCGACCTGACAGCCGACGGGCGACAGGTGTTGCTGTTCTCGGCCACCATCGGGCCCGAGATCGAGGCCATCTCCCGGCGTTACCAGAAGGACCCTGTCCGCCACGACGTCATCTCCGACGACGAGGACCGCTCAGCGGTAACCCACCTGTTCTGGTCGGTGGAGCGCACCGAGCGCGTGGCGGTCACCGCCCGCTTGGCCGCCGAGCACGGGCAGCTGCTCGTCTTCTGCCGCACCAAGCGCGGTGCGGATCGCACCGCCAAGCAACTGCGAGCCGCCGGCATCGAAGCGGCGCCCATCCACGGGGACCGGACCCAGAACCAGCGCACCGGGGCGCTCGACGCCTTTTCGGCGGGACGTACCCAGGTCCTGGTAGCCACCGACGTCATGGCCCGTGGCATCCACGTGGACGAACTTCCCTGCGTGGTCCACTTCGACCACGCTCCCGATGCCAACACCTATGTGCACCGCTCGGGCCGCACCGGCCGCGTCGGACGCAGTGGCACGGTGATTTCCCTGGTGGGTGCCGAGCACCGCAAGGAGGTCCGCGCCGTGCAGAAGTCCCTCGGCTTCCCGAGCGTGTTCGGGCCCCCGGTCATCGGGCCGCCGCGCCCCACCGCTCGTCGCGCTCCGGCGCCGGCCAAGGCGGTGCGGGCCGGGGCCCAGAAGAAGGCCGACGCCCCCAGGCGGTCGGAGGGACCGAGGCGGCCCGAAGGAAAGCACCCGGCCAAGCACCGCGGTGCGGGAGGAGCTCGTCAGGCTACGGGCATCGTGAAGTTCTACGACGCAACCCGCGGCTACGGCTTTCTGTCACGAGCCGGCGGGGGCGACGTCTTCGTCCACCACTCGCGCCTCGAGGGCGGCACCGGCCCGGCCGGCCTGCGCAAGGGCCAGCAGGTGAGCTTCGAGGTGGCTTCAGGCAGCCGCGGTGACGAGGCCCACAACGTAAAGGCGGTCTGAAAGCCCAGGTGACAGGCCATCTTCGGCCTGAATTGCCCCTCCGGACCGTAAGGTGGGACCACCGGGGCCGTTTCCCTTGAGCAGGGCAAGGCCAGCACGAGGCTGGCCGACAGCTCAATCGGGGAGAAGACATATGTTTCGGGGGCACAGCACCATGTCCGCGGCCAGGGCTCTAGCCGTCACGGCCGCCATCGTCATCGCACCACTGGCCGCCAACGTGGCATCGGCATCGGCATCGACGGGCACCGTCAAGGCATCAGCCGCGCCAGGGCCGCAATGTCAGATCTTCTCCCCGCTCGAGGGCGGCATCGAGCAATTCGAGCAGGCTTTCGACTCGGGCTCGGGCCAGAGCGTGTTCACCGGCTCCAACGACATCGCCGCCCAGATGGCCTCGGGCAGCGGCTGCCCCATCACCGCGGCCTCACCGCCGTCGGGCGTTCCCGCACCTCCTTCGGGTGGTGGCGGAAGCGGTAGCTCGGCTCCGCAGTGCCAGCTCTTCTCGCCCATCGAGGGTGGCATCGAGGCCATCGAGCAGGGATTCGACTCGGGCTCGGGCCAGAGCACCTTCACTGGCTCCAACGACATCGCCGCCCAGATCGCCTCGGGCAGCGGCTGCCCCATCACCGCGCAGTCGCCGCCGTCGGGCGTGCCCGCGCCTCCTTCAGGTGGTGGTGGCGGTAGCTCGGCTCCGCAGTGCCAGCTCTTCACCCCGTTGGAAGCCGGCATCGAGCAGATCGAGCAGGCCTTCGACTCGGGCTCGGGCCAGAGCATCTTCACCGGCTCCAACGACATCGCCAAGCAGATCGCCTCGGGCAGCGGTTGCCCGCTCTCTACCACTCCGTCGTCCCCACCGCCCTCTACGGCGGCCAGTGGCAGCTGCGCCGCCCCGTCCTCAGCGGCCGGGTACTGGCAGGTGGCCTCCGACGGCGGCATCTTCGCCTTCGGCAACTACCCCTTCTGTGGGTCCATGGGCGGCACCACGCTGAACAAGCCGGTAGTGGGCATGGCCGGTACGCCCGACCACGGCGGCTACTGGCTGGTGGCTTCCGACGGCGGAATCTTCGCCTTCGGTGACGCCGCCTTCCAAGGCTCGATGGGCGGCAAGTCGCTCAACAAGCCCATCGTGGGCATGGCCTCCACTTCCGACGGCAAGGGCTACTGGCTGGTGGCCTCCGACGGCGGCATCTTCGCCTTCGGCGACGCCACCTACGAAGGTTCGATGGGCGGCGGCACCTTGAACAAGCCGGTGGTGGGCATGGCCGCCACCTCCGACGGCAAGGGCTACTGGCTGGTGGCCTCCGACGGCGGAATCTTCGCCTTCGGTGACGCCGCTTACAACGGATCGATGGGTGGCCAGAGGTTGAACGCCCCGGTGGTGGCCATGGCCGCTACCTCCGACGGCAAGGGCTACTGGCTGGTGGGATCCGACGGCGGCATCTTCGCCTTCGGTGACGCCGGCTACCACGGGTCGATGGGTGGCCAGAGCTTGAACGCACCGGTGGTGGCCATTGCCGGCACCTCCGACAGCGGCGGCTACTGGCTGTCGGCTTCCGACGGCGGCATCTTCGCCTTCGGTGACGCCGGCTACCACGGGTCGATGGGTGGCCAGCACCTGTCGCAGCCCATGGTGGGCATGTCCGCCTAGGACACGAGGCCCGGCGACCGGCCGAGGGAGAAGACCCCGCCGGTCACCAGGACCAGGCTGAGCATCTCCACCACGGGGGCGATCCCCGTGGTGGAGATGTGCTCGCCGAAGAACCCGAGCCCGATGGCCACCGCTACGAGCGGCTGGGCCACGGTCAAGGTTGGCAGTGACAACCGCAGCGCTCCGGCATGAAAGGCGCTCTGGGTGAAGGTCATGGCCACCACGCCTCCGACCAGGAGGCCGTAGGGAGACCAGTTGCCCAAGGTGTGGAGCACGCCGCGGTCGAGCAGGTGACCGGTGCGCTCGGTGACAGCGGCCACGTAGCCGAAGGCCGTGCCCGAGCCGGCCGCCAACAGCACTGCGGCGCGCGCCGGGGACCCGCCTCTGGCCCCGAGATAGCAGCCGACGCACACGGCGGCCAGCGTTGCGCTCAGCACCACCCATTCGAGGCCGGTGGCCCGCGGATGGCCGAGCCCCGGGCGCGCGGCGCGTAGGAACAGAGCCAGGCCCAACGTGACCACGGCCGCCGCTGCCAGTTCGCCTCGCCTGATGGTGCGGTGCTCCAGCCAGGCTCCCACCGGCAGGGCGAAGACCAGGCTGAGCGCCAGCACCGGCTCGACCAGGGCCAGAGATCCGCGCCGCAGGGCCAGGAACTGCAAGAGGTATCCCACGGCGTCGAGCGAGCTACCCACCAACCACAGCGGCCGGCGCACCAGGCCGGCCAGCAGCCCGAACCGCATCGACATCTCCGGGGGCTCTCTGATCGCCGCGTGGTGCTGGAGCACGGCGGCCAAGCCATAAGAGGCGGCACTGGCCATCGACCACCCCGTCACCTCCAGGACGAGCCGCCCGAAGTGGTGATGGAGCACACCGAGTGCGGCCAAGGAGGAAACGGGCACGACCAGAGCCTCCCGCACTGGTCGACCCGGCGCACGCTTCCTGGTCTCTAGAGCCGGCGGCCCCAGGCGGTGACGAGCGGGGGCTGGGCCAGGTCCAGGTGCCCTTGGCCCACGGTGGCCACGTGGCGGGCCAGCTCCCCCTCGGTGACAGTGCCGGCTTCGACCAGCATGGGCCCCACCATGTCGATGGTGGCCAACTCCAGGGTCACGGTGTCGGGCGAGGCCACCGGGAAGAAGGCGTCAGCCCGTACATCGTGCAGCCCGGCCTGGCGCAGGCGGCGGGGGAGCGTGCGGCCGAAGGCCAGGTCCACCCCTCGTCCGGCCATCAGGGAGCGGAAGCCGGTGCGGATCCGGTTGGCCAGCTCCGCCTCTTCGGTGACGCGGTCGATGCAACTGAGCGGCTGCAGGGCAGGATCGGCTTCCTCCACCACTAGCCATTCTTCGGGGCGCAACACCGACACCATGGCGCGCAGAGCCTGCTCGCGCCGGGCCACGTGCACGAGCAACAGGCGGGCGTGGACCACGTCGAAGACCTCGACCGGTGGGACCTCGGTGCCCACTTCGTGGCGGCGCACCTCGACGGGGCCGCCCTGGGCGTGTTCGACATGGGACACATCGAGGTCGGTGGCGAGCACGCGGCCGGTGGATCCCACACGCCCGGCAAACCACCACACCACCGATGTCCCGCCCGCCCCCACTTCCCAGCAGCGCCAGCCCGGACCGACCCCGATGTCGTCCAAGTGGCGGAAGGTCCACGGGTCGAACACGGCGGCCAGAGCCTGGTGACGCCGGGCTGCGGCCGGGTCGGCATTGGCCAGCAGCTACTCGTGCTTGGCGTCCTCCACCCTCGACACGCTACGGCGGCCCCACGCCGGCGGGTGGTAACAAAGGGACATGACCGTCGCCGAGGTGCTCACCGACTGCTTCAACCGGGTCCACCAGGAGCTCCGCGCCGTCCTCGACGGGATCGACCCTCCGGCGCTCACCATGCGGCTCGACGCCCAGGCCAACACCGTGGCCTGGCTGGCGTGGCACGTGGCCAGGGTGCAGGACGACCACCTGGCCTCGACCGCCGGCACCGAGCAGGTGTGGATGTCGCTGGGCTTCTTCGAGCGCTTCGGCCTGCCCTTCGCGCCCGAGGCCCACGGCTACGGACAGGGCCCCTCTGACGTGGCGGCCGTGGTCGTCGGCGCCGAGCTCCTGCTCGAGTACCTCGACGCCGTGCACCACGCCACGTCCGCCTACGTGAACACGCTCGCTGACGCCGACCTCGGGCGCGTGGTGGACGACTCCTATGACCCTGCGGTCACCTTGGGTGTGCGCCTGGTGAGCGTGGTGTCCGACAACCTCCAGCACGTGGGCCAGGCCGCCTATCTCCGCGGCCTGGCCGAGCGGCGCTCGTTGCGCTGACGCCGCCGGTGACCACCTTCATCACCCGGTTCGCCACCTCGGGCTCGGGGCTGCGCCTGGCCGTCAAGGACCTGATCGACATGGCCGGGGTGCCCACCACGGCCGGATGCCGGGCCGTGGCCGACCGAGCCCAGCCGGCCGACAGCGATGCCGCCTGCCTGGGCGGTGCCCGCCAGGCCGGGGTCCGCATCGTGGGCCGGACCAACTTGAACGAGTTGGCTCTCGGTGTGACCGGCGAGAACCCGTGGTTCGGCACGCCGGTCAACCCGCTCGACGGTTCCCTGGTGCCCGGCGGCTCCTCGAGTGGTTCGGCCGTGGCCGTGGCCACCGACGAAGCCGACGTGGCCTTCGGCAGCGACACCGGTGGGTCGATCCGCATCCCCTCAGCCTGTTGTGGCACGGCCGGCTTGAAGACCACGTGGGGCCGCGTGCCGTTGGCCGGGGTGTGGCCCTTGGCCCCGTCGCTCGACACGGTGGGCCCCATGGCTCGCACGGTGGCCGGCCTGATCGAAGGCATGGCCCTGCTCGAGCCCGGCTTCAGTGCGGTGCCGGCGTCGGCCGTGCGGGTGGGCCGGCTTCGTCCTCTGGCTGACGAGCGCATCGACGCCGCCGTGGACATCGCCCTATCGGCCACCGGATGGGAGGTGGTCGACCTGGTGTTGCCCGAGTGGGAGGCGGCTACCGAGGTGGCCGGGCGGTTGCTCGTGGCCGAGGCCTGGCGCAGCGACGGGGATCTGGTGAGCAGCGACCTGTCGGGCATCGGGGCCAGCGTGGTGGCCAGGCTGCGCACCGGGGCCGACGTCGACGACGGAGCGTTGGCCCGGTGTCACGAGGCCCAACGAGCCTTCCAACGGCGCCTGGCCCAGGTCTTCGAGGGCGTCGACTACGTGGCCATGCCCACCATCACTATCTTCGCGCCACCGCTCGGCCACGGCGAGCGGCTGCTCGATGCACGCTGCACGTTGCCGGTGAACCTGGCCGGCGTACCGGCCCTGGCGTTGCCGGTCCCCAGCGGTGGCCCGCTCCCGGCCAGCGTGCAGTTGGTCGGCCCCTCGGGCAGCGAGGAGCGGCTGCTCGGCGCCGGAGCGGTGCTCGAAGCGGCCGTGTCGTGAAGCCGGGGCCGGTCAGCCGTCCTTGTCGGTCACCCCGGCCCCGTCGAAGGTGGCCATGTCGCGCAAAATCTTGGCCGCCGCCTGGATGACGGGCACGGCCAGCACGGCGCCGGTTCCCTCGCCCAAGCGCAAGCCGAGGTCGAGCACCGGATCCAGACCCAGATGGGCCAGCGCCACGCTGGCCCCGGGCTCGCTCGAGCGGTGGCCGGCCACCAGGTATCCCACGGTGTCGGGCACCAGCGCGCACGCCACCACGGCGCCGGCGCAGGCGATGACCCCGTCCACCACCACCGGCACGCCGGCAGCCGCCCCGCCCACCATGAAGCCGGCCAGGGCGGCGATCTCGAGCCCGCCGACCTGGGCCAGCACGCAGCGGGGCCGGCGCTCGGGCCCCATACGGGCCAAGGCTTTCTCGACCATGGCCGTTTTGTGGTCGAGCATGGCGTCGTCGATGCCGGTGCCCCGTCCGGTCACGAGCGCAGCCGCGCTCCCGGTCAAAGCGGCGATGAGAGCGGCCGACGGGGTGGTGTTGCCGATGCCCATGTCGCCGGTGACGAGCATGGCGGCCCCTGCTGCCACCGCTTCGGCCGCCACCGCCGCCCCCACGTCCAAGGCCGACGTTGTCTCCTCCTCGGTCATGGCCGCTTCGACGGTGATGTCGCCGCTCGAGCGCCGCACGTTGCGCCGGCGCAGGGCCGGCGACGTGACCGCTGGATCGCTGGCCACACCGACGTCCACCACCACCACATCGGCGTCGGCGTGGCGGCCGAGCACGTTGATGGCCCCGCCGCCGGCGCAGAAGTTGGCCACCATCTGAGCTGTCACTTCTTGCGGCCAGGGCGTGACACCCTGGGCCACCACCCCGTGGTCGCCGGCGAACACGGCCACCGTCACCGGCTCGGGCACGGGCGGGGGACAGGTGCGGGCCATGGCGCACAGCCGAGTGCCCAGATCCTCCAGCCGGCCGAGCGAGCGGCGGGGCTTGGTCAGGCGGTCGTGATGCTCGGCGCCGGCCCGCCCGCTCGCCTCGTCCACCGGTTGCACGGCGGCGGCAGCGTCGTCGAAGGTCGGTTCGGTCATGTGGGTGCCCTCTCTGTGGTGGTGGCGGTGGTGGGGCGTTCGTCGTGGTCGGCGCCGAGCGCCTGCTCCAAGCGCTCCAAGCCACCGGCGTCGGGTACGGCGATGCGCGCCGTGTCGTGCAGCCCGAAGCTGGTGCAGTCGCGCACCACCACGCCGTGACGAGCCAGCCGGTAGCGCAGACCGGGCGCCTCTGTGAGCACCCAGTTGGCATCGGAAGGTTGGGGGACGAGCCCGTGGGCCCGCAGCACCTGCTCCAGGGCGCGGCGCCGGGTGGCGATCTCGGCTGCCCACCCCGGCAGGTCGCACAGCGAGAGCAAGGCCGGCACGGCCGCCGCCGCCAAGCCGTTCACCGACCACATGGGTTGGGCGGCGCGTAGCCGCGCCACCAGCTCGGGCTCGGCCACCACATAGCCGGCGCGCAGGCCGGGGCAGGCGAATAGCTTGGTCAACGAGCCCACCACCACCGCGTCGGAGTCTCGGCGCGTCCAGTGGCCGGTGGCCAGGGGATAGAACGCCTCGTCCCACACCTCGGCCCGCTCCTCGGGCCCGGCCAAGCGGCCACTGGGGTTGTGGGGATTAGAGCGCCACCGGGGGCCTACGCCTCGCGGGTGGAGGGAGAACTCGGGCTCCTCCACGTGGCCGCCAAGCGCTCCGGCCACCAGGGCGATGGCCTCGGACCCGCCGTTGGTGAGCAGCAGCCGGTCCTCGTCCACCTCCATGGCCAGGGCCAAGGCGGCGGCGGCCGGAGCGGGATCGGGGTAGCGGCCGACGGCGTCGAGATACCGCGACAACACCGGCACCGGGTCGGGGCACACCGGGTTGAGCGATTGCGACAGGTCGAGCACGTCACCCGGTGCCCATCCCAAGGCGGTGGCCACGGCCGGGCCGTCGCCCCCGTGGGGGCCCGGCGGGGGCAGCGACGTCATGGGCGCCGCCCGGCGACGAGCAGGGTGGCGCCCAGCGCCATGGTTACCTGTCGCGACAGGCGCACGGCGCGGTGGATGTCGCCGGCCACCGGGGCCGGGCCGTCGCCCAGGGCCGGGCGCAGCTCCAGCCGTTCGCCGTAGCGGTTGGTTCCTCCGAGGCGCACACCGAGGGCGGCGGCGAAGGCTGCTTCGGCCACACCGGCATTGGGCGAAGGGTGCGACAGGGCCTGGTGGCGTACCGCCCGCCATATGGCTCGACGCCGGCCCGGGCGCACCAGGGCCACCAGAGCGGCGGTGGCCCGCGCCGGCACCCAATTGGCGGCGTCGTCGAGCCGGGCACTGGCCCGCCCGTAGTGGAGATAGCGAGTCGAGCGGTGGCCGACCATGGCGTCCATGGTGTTCACCGCCCGGTAGCCGAGCGCTCCGCGGGCTCCGAACACCGCCCCCCACAGAGCCGGCGCCACCACGGCGTCCACCGTGTTCTCGGCCACCGACTCCACCACGGCGCGCGCCATCTCCTTGTCGTCTAGGTCCTGTGGGTCCCGTCCCACCAGCGACGGCAGCATCCGCCGCGCTCCTTCGAGGTCACCGGACTCCAAAGCGCGCGCCACCGAGGTGGCCGTGGTCGCGAGCTGTCTCCCCCCGGCGGCCACGGCCACGGCCAGCGCGGTGGCCGGTGCCGAGGAACCGAGCACGGCGCCGGCGCTCACGCCCAGAGCCACGCCGATGGCACAGTGCAGCGCCCCCCGGGTCACCTCGTCGCTGTAGAGGACACCCTCCACATGGGCCATGGCCCTTCCGAACCACGCCACCGGGTGGTTGGCATCGAGGGGGTCTCCCACTACGGCGTCGAGGACCAGCCCGGTGGCCGACGGCGCCCTCACGGGTGCCAGGCTAGGACCAGCAGGCCGGCCGTCTCGCCGATCACCACGGCGGCGCCGAGCACGTCGCCGGTGAAGCCGCCCAGGCGACGAAGAGCCGTCACCGTCACCGCTGCCATGGTCAGCACTTCCACGGCCGCCGCCACGCCCCCGCGCCCGCCTCGGGCCGCCGCCGCCATGGCGACCCCGAGGGCCACCCCACCCACCAGGGTGGCACGCGGGTGGCGCGACGGGCTTCGAAATCCCTCGACCAGGCCGCCCGGTCTGGCGTAGGGGAGGTGCTGGGCGATAAGGGCGACCACCGCCCGCGACACACACCACAGTCCGCCCACGGCCAGCGGCGAAGGCACCGCCGTGGCCAGGGCGCTCACCCGAAGCAGCAGCACGGCCACCACCGCCGTGACGCCGAAGGCCCCCACGGCCGGGTCGGCCATGGCCTCCAGGCGCTGCTGGCGTGTCATGGGGGCCAGCAAGCCGTCGGCCGAGTCGGCCAGCCCGTCCACGTGCAGCAAGCCGGTCAGGGCGAGATCGGCGCATAGGGCCAGGGCGGCGGCGGGCCACGGAGCCCATCCCTTGGACGCTGCCCACCAAATGGTGCCCACGGCCAGGCCGATGGCCGCCCCAACCACCGAGAACCACGACAGCGCCGCGTTGTCAGGGGTGGTGGCACCCCCGAGCGGCGTGAGAAAGGAGAGAGCCCGGCGCATCATGGTCCCCCGGCGTCGTCGAGTCGCAGGACGCGTCCGGCTACCACCAACAGCACTTGGTCGGCCACGTCGGCCACGGCCACGTTCAGCTCTCCCAGGGCGTCGCGAAAGCGCCGACCCACCTCGGTCGAGGGGTGTACGCCCATGCCCACTTCGTCCGACACCACCACAGTGTCTCCGCCGCGCTCGACCAGTGCTTCGCACCAAGCGGCGACGTCGATGCCCATGTCGAGGTGCGTAGCCACCAAGCCCCCGAGGCTGTCCACGATGACGGTGCCCAGCAGGCTTCGCACGGCGGCGGCCGGCTCGTGGCCGAGCTCCACCGTGGTCCACGACGGGGGGCGACGGGCCCGGTGGGCCTCGATGCGCGCCGCCAGTTCGCGATCGGAGCCCGGAACCAAGGTGGCGACGTAGGTCACCGGCCCGGGACAGGCGGCAGCCAGGCGTTCGGCCACGGCCGACTTCCCCGAGCGGGTGCCGCCGAGGACCAGGGTGATCACCGCCCGCCCTTCCTCCGAGGACAGCTCACGTCGGCTGCGAACCTACTCGGCCTTCTGAGGATCCCGCCAGGGCGGTCAACCACCGACAGCTGGCCCCGAGGTGTCCCGAGCTGTGGGGAGCAGGCCCGTGGGGTGGCATGCGCCGTCGTACCACCGTGGTCGACGGCACCGGCGGCCGCTACGTGCGTCGTGACGACGTCGACACCGTCGTCTGATCTTCACCGTTCCACCATGCACACCCTCCGCCTCGGGGGCCTCTCACAGCGCCACCGCCCCACTCCGGTGGGGCGGTGGCGCGTGCCCCAAACCGGCGTCGCCGAATGTTTCTGGCTAAGGCGAACCGCTCAGGCCGATTCGGGTGCGGCCAGCACCGTGCCCTCCACCGCCGGTAGGCAGGCCTGGCGCAAGGTGTTCAAGCTCCGGGTGAGCAGCCGCGACACGTGCATCTGGCTGATGGCGATACGGGTTGCGATCTCGGACTGCGTGAGCCCCTCCACGAAGCGAAGGCGCAGGATCTCGCGGTCGCGTTCGGCCAGTGTCTCCAGGTGCGGCAGCAGCACAGCGCGCCACTCGGCGCCGGCGAAGCCGTGGTCGTCCACGCCGAGGCGGGCCCCGAGTCCTTCGTCGTCGGGCCCGGTGCTGTCGAGCGATGCCGAGCGGTAGGCCTGGCCCGCCTCCAGCGCTTCGATCACGTCGTCTTCGCTGGCACCGGTCTCGCGAGCCAGCTCTTTGATGGTGGGCGAACGGCCCAACTCTTGTGAGAGCTGGCTGATGGCCTGTCCGAGGTGCAGGTACAGCTCCTGGATCCGGCGCGGGGCCCGGATGGCCCACCCCTTGTCACGGAAGTGGCGCTTCAACTCGCCCAGGATGGTCTTGGTGGCATAGGTGGTGAACTCGACGCCCCGCTCAGGGTCGAAGCGGTCCACGGCCTTGATGAGCCCGAGCGAGCTGACCTGGACCAGGTCGTCGTAGGGCTCGCCGCGGTGGGTGAAGCGCCGGGCCAGGTGCTCGGCCAATCCGATGTGGGCTTCGATGAGCTTGGCCCGCAGCCACTCGTCTCGCTTCCGGGCGAAGTCCACGAATACGCGGCGCAACTCGTCGCGGTCGCGCACATCCATGCTCACTGATGGCCGCCTTGACGCCGCCGCATGCGCAGCCAGGCCCGTGCCAGGCCTCCAGCCAAGTCGGTGCCGTGCTCGTCGACCAGGGCGTCGAGGATGCGCTCGGATAGCTCGTTGGCCAGCTGAGCCAGTCCCAGCTCCTGCCGGGGCTGGTGATCGTCGTCACCGGGCTGGTAGGTGGCCACCACTTCAATGGCGTCCTCGCCCCACTTGAACAGCAGCTGCACCCGGCCGTCGGTGGCCTCCTCACCGAACAAGCTCAGGCACAGCTCGTCGATGGCCAGGCGCAGGTCCTCGATCTGGTCGTAGCCGAAGTCGGCGCGCGAGGCCACGGCGGCCGCCGTCATGCGCACCAGGAAGAGCAGGTCGGGCTTGGAGGGCACCGACAGCTCGACGCGATCGGCCTCCTTCATGATGTCCCGGCCGGGGCTGGGCCACGTGGCACCGGTCATCCGGCCACCGCTTCGTCGGCCGAAGCGAAGATGGGGAACACCTCGGTGAGCCCGGTGATCTCGAACACCTTGGTGATGTGGGGCTGGGTGATGACCAGGCGCAGGTCGCCACCGGCGGTGCGCAGGCGCTTCACCCCGCTCACCAGCACCCCGAGAGCGGTGGAGTCTACGAAGGACACCTCGCTCAGGTCGACGACCGCCACCGTGCGGCCTTGTTCGGCCAAGCCCAGGAGGCGCTCACGCAACTCGGGGGCGGTCGACACGTCGACCTCGCCCCGCACCGCCAACACCGGGAGCCCGTTGCGCTCGTTCTCGGCGAGTTCGAAGTTCACGTCGGTAGTCATGGCGCCCACTTTCTGTCCCCTGTGGTGGCTCCATCATGCCCCGACGGTCCGGCGCCGAATCCAACTGGCGGGCCAAGGCCGGCCACCCAACAGGGCGACAACGCCATGGCCATGGCCGGGCGTCGCCGGGTGCGCCACCTTGAGCGGGGTGCGCCGCTCGGTTAGACCCTCCCCATGTCACCGCTCGAGGCTCTGGCCATCGCCGGGGCCGGGCTGGTGGCAGGCACGGTCAACACCATCGTGGGCTCGGGGTCGCTGCTCACCTTCCCGACCCTGCTCGCCTTCGGCTACCCGGCGGTGCTGGCCAACGTGAGCAACAGCGTCGGCCTGGTCCCCGGCTCGCTCAGCGCCGTGGTGGCCTACCGACGCGAGCTGGCCGGCCAGGGCCGGCGCCTCGCCGTGCTCGGCCTGGCCTCGGCCGTCGGGGCCGTGGTGGGGGCGGTGTTGCTGCTGTCGTTGCCCCACAGCGTCTTCCGACGGGTGGTGCCGGTGCTCATCCTGGTGGCTTGCGCCTTGGTGGCCGCCCAGCCGTGGTTGGCCCGCCGCCTGGCCGCCAGCGGGCGCCATCGTCCCCACGGTGGCCCGGCGTTGTTCTCCTCGGTGCTCGGAAGCGGCGTCTACGGCGGCTACTTCGGCGCCGCCCAGGGCGTCATCCTCATGGGCCTGCTCGGCAGCTTCCTCGGCGACGACCTGCAGCGGCTGAACGCGGCCAAGAACGTGCTGGCGCTGTTGGTGAACGGCGTGGCCGCCGTCTTCTTCATCTGCGTCACCCACGTGGCCTGGGCCGCCGCCGGCCTGCTGGCGGTGGGGGCGGTGGTGGGAGGACAGATCGGTGGCGTCATCGGGCGACGTCTGGCTCCCGGGGCCCTGCGGGGCGTGATCATCGTGGTGGGTGTGAGTGCCGCCGTGGCGCTCATGGTCTAGGACGACACTGTTTGGCCGAAACAGGAGGGACCGTGCGACTGGGCATCGTGACCCCGGTGGTGAACTTGAACCCGCGATTCGACCCCCCGGCGTGGGAGCTCGAAGGCGGCATCGACGACATCGTGGTGGTGGCCCGGGCCGCCGAGGCGGCCGGTTACGAGTGGTTGTCGTGTCCCGAGCATGTGCTCATCCCCACATCGGTGGCCGAGACCCGTGGAGGCCGCTACTGGGACCCGGTGGTCACCTTGTCCTACGTGGCCGCATGCACCTCGCGCATCGGCCTGCTCACCCACGTCCTGGTCCTCGGCTACCACCACCCGCTCGAGGTGGTGAAGCGCTACGGCACGCTTGACGTGGCCAGCGGCGGCCGCGTCATCCTCGGCGTGGGGGTGGGGACGCTACGGGCCGAGTTCGACGTCCTGTCGGTGCCCTACGACGATCGTGGAGCACGGGCCGACGACGCCATGGCCGCCCTGCGCGCCGCCTTCGGGCACCGGGCCCCTTCCTATGACGGCCCCTACTACCGCTTCGACAGCGTCATTGTGGACCCCTGCGGTCTCGACCGAAGAGTGGCCATGTGGGTGGGAGGGCGTAGCCGCCGGTCACTGCGCAGGGCGCTCGAGCTGGGCGACGGGTGGATTCCCTTCGGTCTGGAGCTTCCGGCGCTGGCCGCCCTACTCGACGACGAGACCTTGGCCGCCCGGCGCGCCGAACGACAGGGCCACTTCGACGTGGTGCTGGCGCCGGAGCCCCCTGTCGACCCGCTCGGGCAGCCCGAGCACAGCGCTGACACCGTGGCCGCCTACCAGGCGGCTGGGGCCACCGCCTTGCACTTGCGCTTCGTCCACCACTCGCGCTCGCATTACCTCGAGCAGCTCGAGGCCATGGTGTCGGTGGTGCGCGACGCGGTCTAACCGGGAGCTGCCCCCCGCCGCCGTGAACGACAATCGGTCCATGCCCCGCACCTCGCGCCGTCGCGTGCTGGGCGCCGTGCCTGGCGCCGCCCTGGGAGCGCTGCTGGCCGCGTGCGGTCGGGCACCGAGCGACGAGGACCAGCCCGTTGGGCTGCTCGACAGCGGGCGCCTGTGGGACGTGCCTGACGCCGCCTGGACCAGGGCCATCGGCAGCCACCCGCCGGGGGCCACCGGCCTCATGTCCGCCTACGGGTCACTGGCCCCACCCACCAGCCGCACCAAGCGCGGCGTGCCGGTGGGGGGTATCGGCACCGGGTCCTTCATGGTCAACATGACCGGCTCCTTCGGTCCTTGGCACATGGACATCGGGGGCGACGACTCGGTGGGGTCGCGCTGGGGGACCGATCGCAACAGCGGGCTCGAGCACCGCTTCCTGTCCCAGGCCGCCTTCCACGTGCGCTACGACACCGCCGACGGCACCTCGGTGCAGACCCTCGCCACCGAGGACGTGCTCCCGGCCTGGCCACGACTGCTCCCCGAACGTGGCGTGTACTCGGCGCTGTTCCCGCGAGCGTGGTTCGAGTACGGCGGCCTTCCCCTGCCGACGGCGCTCAAGCAGGTGAGCCCGTTCGTACCCGGCGACGAGCGCCGCTCCTCGCTGCCGGCCGGGCTCTTCCAGTTGGCGGTGTCGAACCCCACCGACGTCGCAGTCGAGGTGTCGTGCATGTTCAGCTTTCCCAACGCCCCGTTCCGCCTCCCCACCGCCTCGTACCAGTACACGCGCCAGGGGCTGCGGTCCCAAGCCGTGCGCCGAGGCAACACCGTGGGCGTGCGGCTCCAAGCGCAGTCGCCGGCCAACGTGGCCGAGACCGAGCGCACCGAATGGGTCATGGCCGCCGCCGGCAGCCGGGGTTCCACCGTTACGTGGACCGAGGACTGGGCCGCCGACGGCGACGGGTCGGACCTTTTGGCGGCGTTTCAGGCGACCGGGCGCTTGCCCAACCGGGCCGTCGACACCCGCCGGCTCGGTCTGGCCGGGGCGCTGGCCGTGTCCTTTACCTTGGCCCCCGGGGCCCGCGGCGCAGCCACCTTCTGTTTGGCCTGGGACTTCCCGGTGGTGCAGTTCCGCAACCCGGTGGACGGGACGCGCTGGTGGAAGCGCTACACCGAGTGGTACGGGGGGCCGTACCGCGCCTGGGACATCGCCGGCGATGTGCTGGGGCAGGCGGCCGACATCGAACGGGCCGTCGACGGGTGGTGGAAGCCCATCGCCGACGACGCCGACTATCCCCTGTGGTTGCGCACCGCCGCCCTGAACGAGCTGTATTACGACGTGTTCGGCGGCGTGTTCTGGGAGAACGGCTGCTTGACCAAGCCCAAGGTCTTCGGCCGGCGACCCGGTCAGCACCTTTACTTCACCTTGGAAGCCGACGCCTTTCGCGACTGCGAGAGCTTCGACGTGCGCCACTACGAGACCCGGCATCTGCGCCAGCTGTTCCCCGGCATCGAGCGCGACGTGCTGCTCGGTTGGTCCGACCTGATCATGGCCGACCCCGAGGGCCGCACGCCTCACGACGCCGGATCGCCGGTGGACGACCCATGGTTCGTGGTCAACCAGTACGCGGCCACGGCACCGGGCCAGGCACCGCTGCGGGTGGACTGGTTGGACCTGCCGCCCAAGTTCGTGCAGCAGGCCCACGCCTACTGGCGCGACAGCGGCGACGACGCCTTTGCCGCTGAGGTCTATCCGGCCATGGTCCGCACCATGGAGCACGTCATGCGCCGCGACATCGACGGCGACGGGATCCCCGACGCCGACGGCTTGTGCACCACTTACGACGCCATCGAGATGTACGGGGCCACCACCTACGTGGCCGGTCTGGTCATCGGGGCCTTTGAGGCCATGGCCGACATGGCGCGCAGCGCGGGCAGCTCGAGCGACGTGGCCGGCTGGGTGGCCGCCGCCACGTCGGCGCGCACGTCGGCCGAGGAGCGACTGTGGTCGGAGGGCGGTGGCTACTACCGGCTCGACACCGGTGGCCCGTGGGCCGACGGCCTGATGGCCGATGCTCTGTGCGGCCAGCGCTACGCCTCGGCCGGAGGTCTGGCCGACGTGCTCGACCGCCACCGCATGGCCCGGCACCTGCTGCTCGTCTACCAGCGCAACGTGGTGCCCTTCGGCGCCGGTCGCCTGGGGGCGGTGAACGTCACCACGGCCGGCGGATCGGCGCCCATCGGGCTCCAAGGACGTGCCGTGTGGCCCGGGGGCTCCTATTTCGTGGCCGCCGTCATGTATCAAATCGGGCGAGTGCTGGGTGACGACGACCTGGTGGAAGCGGCCCTCGGCACCGGCTTCGGCGTGTACCACACCACCTACGAGGACGACGCCAGCGCCTTCTGGTTCGACACCCCGGCGCTGTGGCTCCCGGGCCAGCCGTTGCGGTACCGCACGGCGCAGTACCAGCGGGCCCGGGCCGTGTGGGAGCTGCTGGTGGCGGTGAAGGACCCTATGGCACCGTCGCTGGCCCGCGGCTGAGCCAAGATCGGGCCTGTGCCCGCCCCCCGGCCCGACCCCGACGAGCTCGAAGCCCTCGGCGGTCGCCTGCTCGTGGCCGCCCCGCAGCTCACCGATCCCAACTTCACCCGGACCGTTGTGCTGCTGCTCGAGCACGGCGCCGCCGGGGCGGTGGGGCTCGTGCTCAACCGGCCCATGCACGTGGAAGTGGCAGAGATCCTCGACCAGTGGGCTGAGTTGGCCGGGCGGTCGGCCCCCGGCGTGATGTTCTCCGGGGGCCCGGTGTCACCCGACGCCGTGATCGGTTTGGGCCGCCCCGACCCGGTGACGGCGCCGGCGCAATGGCGTGGCGTGGTGGA
>DATKSG010000066.1:0-9278 GCA_035531775.1 Acidimicrobiales bacterium
ATCCCGAGCTCGACGTCGGGGCCCCGGCGCTCGTAGTGCAGGACCCGGACGTCTTTCAGGCCCACCAGGGCCTGGACGATCTCGCTAGGGTGCGTGAGGACGAAGGTGCTTCTTGTTTGGAGGCTCACACCTCAAGCTTGAAGTGCCTTCGTTCGCGCCTGGGTGACCCTCGATCAGCAGGGCTCCCCGCTGAGATCCGAAGAGCCCCATTTCTGTTGGCAGCCCCAACGGGATTCGAACCCGTGTCTCCACCTTGAGAGGGTGGTGTCCTTGGCCACTAGACGATGGGGCCGGGTCGCCCGTGGTGGGCTCGGACATGGTATCCGAAGTGATCAGAGCCCTCGTTTGGGTAGAACCCGAGTCAAGGCTCCTCGAACCGCCCGGTTCGCGGAGCTCGAGGCGCGCACATTAACGACGATCCCCAGTCACGGGTCCAAGAGCCACGTCCTGCTGACCCCTCCGCCACACCGGGCCAGATCGAGCCTGCCGGTCCGGCGGGGGTGCCGGAACCCGGGGTCGTAGAGGTGCCCGAGCCGGGTCCTATGGACTTGCCCGAGCGACGGGCCCGAGGAGGGCAACCGGGGTCGACTCAGCGCCCAGAACTTCACTCAAACGTGGTGGAGCAGCCGTGCCGCCACCCACACCACACCGACGACCAGCGGGAGCACCCATAGGAGCTTGGCCCGCACGCTCGACGGGGGGGCCGATGCGGCGCGCCGGTGCATGCCCTCGGCGAAGCGACCCACCCCCACGACCCGGCCAGGGGTGGCCGAGCGGTGCTGAAGACGGCGACCCGCCTCTCCGCGTAGCGGTGGCAGCCGACGGGCGGCGGCGCGCTGCTGGCGTCGCTTCGATTGATTGGATCGAGAGGAGCCGATGCCGACATCCTCGCGCCGACAGGCGGCGTGCGCGCCGGTGTACACGGACTCACGCCGGCGCCGGCGTGTCACTGAACGGGCGTGTCACTGAACGACAGCGCGCCACCGATGACGGCGACGGACTTGAGCTCGGGGGGGAGGACTCGAACCCCCAATAACAGGGCCAGAACCTGTCGTGTTGCCGATTACACCACCCCCGAACGGGCGACTCGTCAGGCTAGCCCATAGTCGTCGGTTCCCCGGTCGTGGCCTCGTTGCCTAGTGGCCACCGGCCAGGGCGTGGTGCCCCTGGCGGTGCGGCGACTTCCCCAGCTCGTGGAGATGGGAGTAACCGATGATCCGCCCGAGGGCCACGCCCACCGTCTCCTTGGCGAAGTAGGGAAGGCTGGCCCAGGCCGAGATGGGTGATCCCACGGCCGGCACCGGCTCGGCCTGCAAGCCCACGTCAGTGGCGATGGCCAGGCACCTGGCCTCGTGGAAACCGTCGGTCACCAAAAGGACCTGGTCGATCCCGAGCGGGCGCAGGGCGGCGGCGGCATCAGCCAGATTGGCCCACGAGTCGCTACCGCCCGCCTCGATGATGGCCGACGGCGGCACGCCATTGGCACCGAGCCAAATGGCCGATGCCTGAGCCTCGGTGTAGCGGTCACTGGCCTCCTTGTAGCCGGTGGTCACCACGAGCGGGGCCAAGTGGCGGGTATAGAGGTCCTCCGCGTCGCGCAGGCGGGCCAGCAGGTCGGGGGAGGGCGCGCCGTTGTACTGGGCCGACCCCATGACCACGATGGCCTGCGCCGTCGACGGGTCGGAGCGCCGGCTGGTCAGCCACACCTGCACGGCCGTCACAGCCAGGTAAAGCGTGACCGCCGCCACCAGGAGGCCGAGCAGCCGCATGGCCAGCTTCACGACCCGCCAGGCGGCGAATGTGGCCAACAGGCCCACGTCGCCCGCCCGGCCCGCTCAGGCCGCCGGGCCCGGCGACGAAGTCGGCGGCGAGGCCGGCAGCCGACCGGCGGCCGCAGCCAGCCGGTCGAGCACCGGCTGGCGACCAAGCACCTCCATGGCCTCGAACAGCGGTGGGCCGACACGGCGCCCGGTGACCGCCACCCTTATGGGGGCCTGGGCCTTGGCCAGCTTGCGTCCCACCGCCTCGCCGATGGCCGAGGTGGCACCGTGCAGGTCGGCGGCGGTCCACGGGCAAGTCTCGAAGTCGACCAGGGCCCGGGCCAAGATGGCCGGTGTGGCGTCGTCGGCGGCCACGGCGGCCCAGGCCGCCTCGTCGATGGCCGGCTCGGCCAAGAAGACGAAGTCGACCATGGCGGGCACCTCGCCGAGCACCGATACCCGCTCCTGGACGAGCGGCGCCAGACGTTCGAACACCGCAGCGTCGAAGCGATCGGCCGGCCATGGGGCTATGGGTGGGGACGTCCACGGCTCGGCGGCCGCCACAAACTGCCCGACCGACATGGCCCGCAGGTACTCGGCGTTCACGTGTCGGAGCTTGGCCACGTCGAAGAAGGCCGGTGAGTGGTTCACGTCCTCCAGCCGGAAGCGGGCCACCAGCTCCTCGAGCGGCACCACCTCGCGGCCCTCGGGATGGCTCCAGCCCAGCAGGGCCAGGTAGTTGCGCATGGCCTCGGCCAGATACCCCTCGTCGCGGTAGAGCTCGACGGCCACCGGGTCGCGGCGCTTGGAGAGCTTCTGGCGCTTCTCGTTCACCAGCATGGGCAGGTGGGCGAAGAGCGGGAGCGCCCCGTCGGCACCTTCGAGCGCCGCCCATAACATGAGCGCCTTGGGTGTGGACGGCAGCAGGTCCTCGCCCCTGATCACGTGGGTGATGGCCATGTCCACGTCATCGACCACGTTGGCCAGGACGAACAGCGGTAGCCCGTTCGACTTCACCACCACGAAGTCCTCGATGGCCGAGTGCGGGAACACCACGTCGCCACGCACCAGGTCGTGCACCACGGTGGTGCCGTCGTCGGGCACCCTGAAGCGAAGCGCATGGCCAGTACGCTCGAGCCCGCGTTCACGGCACCAACCGTCGTACCCCGGAGTGGCGTTGCCCTTGGTCCGCTCCTCCACCACCTGGCGCGAGCAGTCACAGGCGTAGAGGGCTCCCGATTCCCACAGCTGATCGATGGCCTGGTGATGGCGCTCCGTGCGCGCCGACTGCCGGTAGGGCCCTTCGTCGGGGCTCATGCCCAGCCAATCCAGAGCCGACACGATGCCGTCGACCCACTCCTCGCGGTTGCGCTCGGTGTCGGTGTCCTCGATGCGCAGGATGAAGGTGCCTCCCCTCTGGCGGGCGAAGAGCCAGTTGAAGAGGGCGGTGCGAGCGCTGCCTACATGGAAGTAGCCGGTGGGCGACGGCGCGAAACGGACCCTGGGCCCGGCGGTGTCGGCCGGGACGACGTCAGGCACGAGCGGCTACTCGTCCTCGACGAGGGTGATGGCGCCGGTCGGGCAGTTGTTGGCCGCCATGCGGACCTTGTCGATCAGCTCGGGCGGCGGGTTCTCCTGCAGAACGTAGAGGAACCCGTCGTCTCTGACCTCGAACACTTCGGGCACGATGCCCATGCAGACGCCGTTCGAGGCGCACACGTCGTAGTCCACGACGATCTTCATCGGCGGCCACCTCCGTATCGGGTTGCCGCACCCGTGGCGGGGCGAGCGGCAGGGCGAACTGGCCAGGAGTGTAGTGCCCGCGCCTGTTTGACCACGGCCTCAGGGCTTGTCGTTGCCGAGCACCCACATGGAGAAGAACTGCGATCCCCCGCCATAGGCGTGCCCTAGGGCTCTACGCACCCCGTCGACCTGGTGAGCCCCGGCTTGGCCCCGCACCTGCATGGCGACCTCCAGGAACCGCAACATGCCCGAAGCGCCGATGGGGTTCGACGACAGCACGCCGCCCGAGCAATTCCACGGGATGTCCCCGCCGTCCAAGGAGGTGGCCCCGGCATCGGTGAGCTTCCATCCTTCGCCTTCGGGGGCGAAGCCCAGGTTCTCGAGCCACATCGGCTCATACCAGCTGAAGGGTACGTAGACCTCGGCCACGTCGATCTGCCGTCGCGGGTCGGTGATGCCGGCCTGGCTGTACACGTCGGCGGCGCAGTCCCGCCCGGCCCGGGGGTTGACCTGGTCGCGTCCGGCGAACATGGTCGGCTCCGAGCGCATGGCCATGCCGTGGATCCACGCCGGCGGCCGGGGCGACGCCTCGGCGGCGCGCTCGCCGGCTAGGACCATGGCCGCCGCCCCGTCCGAGGACGGGCAGGTCTCCAAGTAGCGCACCGGGTCCCACAACATGATGGAGTCCTTCACCATGTCGAAGGAGATGTCCTCGATGTGCAGGTGCGCGTATGGGTTCTTGAGCGCCTGGCGCCGGTCCTTCACCGCCACCAGGATGCCGATGTGGTCGGGCGCTCCCGAGCGCCGCATATAGGCCCGGATGATGGGGGCGAAGTAGCCGCCCGCCCCGGCCAGAAGCGGCGCCGAGAAAGGCTGCGGCACCGACAGTGCCCACATGGCGTCGGAATCCGACTGCTTCTCGAAGGCGACGGTGAGCACCCGCTCGTGGACGCCCGAGGTCACCAGATGGGCCGCCACGATGGCCGTGGACCCGCCGACCGACCCGGCCGTGTGCACCCGGACCATGGGCTTGCCCACCGCACCGAGGGCCGGGGCCAGGTATAGCTCGGGCATCATGACGCCCTCGAACATGTCGGGGGCCTTGCCTATCACCACGGCGTCGATGTCGGGCCAGTCCATCGCCGCATCCTCGAGGGCCCGCTCGGCCGCCTCGCGCACCAGGCCGGCGATGGAGACGTCCTCACGCTTTGCCGCGTGCTTGGTCTGGCCCACGCCGATCACCGCGCAGCGCTCGGCCATCACAAACCCCCCGGGCCCGGCGACGAAGCCAAGGCGCACACCAGGTTCTGCTGGAGGCACGGTCCCGAGGTGGCATGGGCCACGGCCACCTCGGCCGTGCCGTCCATTACCCGGGCGGCGGCCTCACCGATGCGGATGAGCCCGGCCACCATGACGGCGTTGGCGGCCAACGCACCGCCAGACGGGTTGACCGACGTGTCAGGCCCGAGATCCAGGGCGGCGCGCAGGATCAGCTCTTGGTGGGCGAACGGGGCGTGGAGCTCGGCCACCTGAACCCGGGCCCCCTCGATCCCCGCTCCTTGGGCGGCCCGGCGCGTCGACGGGGAGGAGGTGAGGTCACGGGCCCCAAGGGCATGGGCCTCGATGCGGTGGTCGATGCCGGTGATCCATGCCGGGCGCGAGCACAGTTCGTTGGCCCGGTCGCCGGCGGCCAGCACGATGGCGGCGGCGCCGTCGGTGATCGGCGGCAGGGCGTGGCGGCGCAAGGGGGCGACCACGTAGTCGTCGCCGAGCAGCTCCTCGACATTGTGGTCCCCCGAGACCTGGGCGTTCGCATTGGCCATGGCATGGCGGCGGCTGCGGGCGGCCACGGCGGCGAAGTCGGCTTCGTCGGCCAAGCCGGCGTCGATCATGGCCCGCGCCTGCAAAGCGGCCAGGGCCACCGGGTCGGGCCACAGCGGCGCCATGTAGTACGGGTCGAGCTGCAAGGTGAGCACCCGGGCCAGCTGGCCCGGCGACGAGCGCCCGAAGCTGTAGACCAGCGCCGTGTCCACGTCGCCGGCCTGCAGCATGGTCCACGCTTCGTAGAGGGCCCAGGCCCCGTCCATCTCGACGTGGCTCTCGCGCATGGGGGGCCACACCCCCACAGCGTCGAGGGCCATGACGAAGCTGAACGGCGCGCCCACCAGGTAGTCCGAGCTGCCCGAGCACACGAAGCCGATGTCGTCCTTGGTGATGCCGGCGTCGGCGAAGACCTCTTGCACCACCGGCATGAGCACTTCGACCTCGTTGCGCCGGTCCTCTTGGCGCACCTGGGGGGACTGGGCGAAGGACACCACCGCCACCGGTCGCCGGGCTCCGGGCGCCGTCACAGGTACTCCGAGAAGGTGCTGTAGTCGGCGTCGGGCTCGCCGTTGGGTCGGAAGTACTTCACCGACGCCATGGTGGGGCCGAGCTCGGAGCGCTCCACCCACACGGCCTCGACCCGCAGACCCATGCGCACCTGGTCGGCCGGGAGCTCCTGGATGAGCCCCATGAAGGCGATGTTGGCCCCGTCGAGCAGGATCTGGGCGCAGATGTAGGGGATCTCGATCGACTGCCCCTGGAAGGGCACGTTGACCACGCAGTAGGTGGTGACCGTCCCGATGTTGCCCAGTTCCACCTCGTCGGTGGTGGGCACGCCGTCAGTGGGGCACGACCCGCGCGGCGGGACGTAGACCTTGGCGCATCGCGGGCAGCGCTGGCCCAGGAACCGGCCCTCGGACATCCCCTTCAAGAAGCGTGACTGGGCCAGCCCGGCGGTGAACTCGTACTCGATCCGGATGGGGGTCGACAGCATGGTGACGGGTTCGCTCACGACGCGCCCTCGGCCACGAACGACTCGATGTCGAGAAGGTGACCACGCCGCTCGGCCTCGGGGCGCCACCTGGCCGTGACCCGCATGCCGCTCGACACAGCCTCGGGCGAGCCGGCGTCGACCACGTGCAACAGGCCGGTGGTGGCGCCGTCCAAGGTGATGAGGGCCCAGGCGAAGGGGTGGTCGAGGGGCTGGTCGGCCAACGGGTGCGAAGCCCAGGCCCAGGTGGTCACCACCCCGCCCGGGCCCACCTCCACCAACTCGCCGGTGGCGGCCGCCGTCAGCGGGTCGTACTCGGTGGGCGGGACGATGACCGCTCCATCGGATCCCCGGGCCCCGAGGATGCGCCCGTCGCGCAAGGCGGTCAGGAAGGCCCCGATGACAGGCCCCACCGAGCGGGTGTAGGCGTACTCGAGGACGTGAGGGGCCCGCAGGACATCGGGTTCGGCCATCGCGCCCGAAACTAGAACAGATTGCAGTTCGCTGCCAGCTCCCGGCTCAGCAGGGAGGAAGCATCACCCGAAGGTCCAGATGCCCGAGGCGCCGGCGCCCACCCAGGGCGGCGATCTCGAGTAGGGCGGCCACCCCGACCACGACGGCGCCGGCCCGGCGCACCAGCTCGGCCGTGGCCGCCACCGTGCCACCGGTGGCGATGACGTCGTCGATCACCAGGACGCGCTCGGCGGGCCCGAGGGCATCGGCGTGCATCTCCAACGTGGCTTCGCCGTACTCCAAGGTGTAGCCCTCGACCACGGTGGCCGAGGGCAGCTTGCCCACCTTCCTGACCGGCACCAGGCCGGCCCCGAGGGCGTAGGCCACCGGGGCCCCCAAGATGAAGCCCCTGGCCTCGATGGCCACCACCTTGTCGACGGGCGCATCGAACGCGCCCGTCAACCACTGCACCGCAGCGGCGAAGGCGGCGGCGTCGCCGAGCACGGGGGTGATGTCCTTGAACACCACACCGGCCATCGGGAAGTCGGGCACGTCGCGCACCAGGGCGTTCACCAGCGACAGCGCCCGGTCCTGCTCCATGGTGGCCAACAGCGCCGTTGCGCCTCAGAAGGTGAGGATCTGGCGGATGATCTCACCCTTCTTCATGGCGTCGAAGGCGTCCTGCGCCTTGGAGACGTCCATGCGGGCCGAGATCATGCCGTCGAGGTCGAGCCGGCCGGTCTTCCACAGGCGGATGAGCCGGTCGAACTCGGTGCGCACGTCGGCCGAGCCGTAGTAGGAGCCGAGCAGCTTCTTCTCCATGAAGAACAGCTCAAAGGCGTTGAACTCCACCATGGCGTCGGATCGCCCGGCTCCCACGATCACGGCCGTGCCGCCGCGGCGCACGGCGTCGTAGGCGGCCCTGATGGTCTGGGGCAGGCCGATGCACTCGAAGGAGTAGTCGAAGCCCTCGCCCTCGTTGATCTCCATGTTGGCGGCGTCCACCTCGTCGGGCTTCACGCCGCGCGTGGCCCCGAAGTGCTGGGCGTCCTTGAGCTTGGAGTCCACCATGTCGACGGCCACGATCTCAGCCGCCCCGGCGATGCGCGCACCCTGGATGGCAGCGATGCCCACCCCGCCGGCGCCGTAGACCACCACGCTGGAGCCGGGCTTCACCTTGGCCGTGTTGAGCGCAGCGCCGACGCCGGTGGTGACCCCGCACCCGATGAGGGCACCGATCTCATAGGGGACGTCGTCGGGCATCTTCACCACGCCCTGCTCGGGCACCACCATCTCCTCGGCGAAGGTGCCCGTGCCGGCGAAGCCGAATACCGGCTCGCCACCACGCGAGAACTTGGCCGCCCCGGCGATGTTGTAGAAGATCTGCACGCACAGGTTGGCCTCGCCGCGCCGACACGCCCGGCACGTGCCGCACGGCGGCGTCCAGGCCACGATGACGTGGTCGCCCACCGCCACTTGGCTCACGCCTGGGCCCACCGCCACCACTTCACCGGCTCCCTCGTGCCCGAGCACGCACGGCGACGGCATGGGCAGCGTGCCGTTCATGGCCGACAGGTCCGAGTGGCAGACGCCAGCGGCGTGGATCTTGACTTTGACCTCGCCCTGGCCGGGGTCGGCCACTTCGACGTCGTCGTGGAACTCGACCACCTCGCCGTTCGTCCCGTGGAACACCGCTGCACGCATGGAGATGCCCTCCTGATCGGCTTCGTCAGGGGCATTCGACCATGCCCGGCACCGCGCCGCAACCGGCCCCGGTGGGAAGCGGAGAACCGCTCAGCTTTCGGGCAGCAGGAGCTTGACCGCCACGGCCAACTCGTCACGGACCCGGTTGATGTCGCTCCAGCCGTTGACCCAGCCGACCATGGAGGAGTACCAAACGTGCCCGAGCACCCGGGTCCGCTCTAAGTGGTCGGGGGGCTCGGGTTGGCCGATGGCCCGGATGATGATCCCATCCATGAGTGAGGCCATCTGCTGCTGGCACTCCACCGCAGCCGGGTCGGGCGAGGCCAGCGAGGTGAAGACGGCACCCACCAGACGGGGCTGGCGCCCCATGGCCCGAAGCGCCCGGTCGAGCACGTCGAGGACCCGCGCCGAGGCGTGGTCGCCGCGCGGCGGCACCTGGGCCAGGCGGGCGTCGAGCTGCTCCACCCAGTGGACCAGGGCGGCGGCCAGTAGGTGGTCCTTGGAGGTGAAGTACCGGTAGACGGTGCCCATGGCCACATGGGCCCTGGCCGCCACATCTCGCATCTGCACGGCGTCGTAGCCGCCCTCGAGCCCCAACTCCATGGCGGCGTCGACCACCCGTTGGCGTCGGGCCTCCTGAGCGCGAGTCAGGGCACGGGGAACGGCCCTCTCCTGCACAGGGCCAGACCCTATCGCCCGTGCTGCCAGGGACGGGAGTATCTCGGTGGCCGCGCCGGCCCCGGTCCCGAGCCGGACTGACCTGACGTTGTGTCAGCCCTTGGGCGGTAGCCTGGGCGGCAGTG
>DATKSG010000067.1:0-10686 GCA_035531775.1 Acidimicrobiales bacterium
AAGGCGGTACGGGAGCCGGGCCCGGGACCTCGACGGCGGCCGGTATCACGAGCGCAGCCGGTGGTGCCGGTGGCTCCGGTGCTGCTGGTGGTGCCGGCGCTCCGCCGCTGCCGCCGGGGAGCACCGGCCAGTCGGCCAAAGTGGAGGAGACCGGCGCCCTGGCCCTGGTGGTGCGGGCAGGCCGGGTGAGCGACGACGTGACCCGGCTCATGGCGCTGGCCGTGGCCCAGGGCGGCTTCGCTTCGAGCTCGGCCACTCAAGGGTCGGGCGGCGGCGCCACGCAGGTCTCGACCGGGACCGTCACGCTCCAGGTTCCCGAACCGTCCTTCGCCGCCGTCCTGGCCGAGTGCCGGGCACTCGGCCAGGTGAGCTCTCTCACCACCACAGCCACCGACGTGACCGGCCAGTACGTCGACCTTCAGGCCCGAATCACCGCTCTCCAAGACAGCCGTCAGCAGTACCTGACCATCATGAGCAAGGCCGGCTCCGTCGGCGACGTCCTCGCAGTGCAGAGCCAGCTCGACGATCTCCAGAGTCAGCTCGAGCAACTCCAGGGACAACTGCAGGTGCTCGACGCCCAGACCACCTACGCCACGTTGTCGGTCACCTTGTCCTCGGCCGTGCCACCACCGGTGCCGACTCACCCGGCATCGGGACTTGGCGCCGCCTGGCACGGTGCGCTGTCGAGCTTCGCCGAGGCGGCCGACGCCGTTGTGCGCGCCTCGGGGTCGCTGGCCTTCACCGCCTTGCTGCTGCTGGCGTTGTATCTGCTCGTGCGCGGCGTGCGCCGGCTAGTGCGTCGGCCAAGGCCGATGCCAGGGGGTGCGCCACCACCGGTAGCGTGATCGCCCATGGTGGGTCGTAAAGAGAGTGACGCCGCGCCGAGCCGCGCCCAACAGCGCCAGGCCCGTCACCGCGCCCGGCGCCACCGGCGCCTCAAGATCGGCACCGTCGTCACCCTGGCCGTGCTGGTGCTGCTGGCCGGAGCGGCGGTTGGATACGGCGAGTACCTGAACCATCAGATCCACCGACTGGGCATCGCCAACCTGCGCTCCACGGCCAGCTCGGGCGTGGAGCGCGACACCGTCAACATCCTGCTGGTGGGGTCCACCTCACGCTGTGTACTCGCCCATCAGAGCGCCGCCTTCGGCATCTGTGACCAAGGGGTGACGGGAGTGAACAGCGACGTGGTCATGGTTCTGCACCTCGACCCCGACCACGGTCGCGCCGCCATTCTGTCGATACCGCGCGACCTCTTCATCCCCAATGCCCGCACCACGGGCGCCAACAAGATCGACGCCGCCCTCTACCAGGGCCCCAGTCAGCTGGTCCAGGCCATAGAAGACGATTTCGCCATCCCCATCCAGCACTACGTCGAGTTGAACTTCGACAGTTTCCAGGGCGTGGTGGACGCCCTGGGCGGCATCCGCATGTACTTCCCCATGCCGCTGTACGACGCCTACTCGTCGCTCAACATCCCCACCGCCGGCTGCCACACGCTGAACGGCTTCCAAGCCCTGGCCGTCGTGCGCGCCCGGCACCTGCAGTACAAACCCCCCGGTGTCACCACGCCCTATCACGCCTACTGGCCCCAGGACCTCCAGAGCGACCTGAGCCGCATTCGGCGCGACCACGAGTTCCTGCGGGTGCTGGCCGCCGCCGTGGCCACCCGGGGCCTCGGCAACCCCCTCACCGACCAGTCGCTCGTGGCCGCCCTGGCCCCGCAGCTCCAGGTGGACAGCGGGCTGTCGCTCACCGACATGGTCAACCTGGTGCTCACCTTCCACTCGGTGAACGCGGCCAAAGCCCCCCAGCAGACGTTGCCGGTGCGCCTGCACGGCGGCCTCGACTTCTACTACTCGGGGTATGACTACGGCAGTATCGAGTTCCCCACCGAGCCCGAGGACCAGCACGTGGTCGAGCAGTTTCTCGGCGTGCCGGCCGATGTGGACACCATGACCGGGGCGCCGCTGCCCGCCCCGGGATCGGTCACGGTGTCGGTGGTGAACGGCACCGGCCAATACGGCCAGGCCACCGCGGCGGCCTCGGCGCTGGCCGCCGACGGCTTCGACGCCGCCCCCACCGGTTCCTCCACCCCGCACAGCTCGCCGGCCGAGACCTTGCTGTCCTACTCCCCGTCGGCGCCCGGGGCCCGGGCGGCAGCCGAGGCGGTGGCCCGGCACCTGTCGGGCCCGGTGGTTCTCGACGCCAACTCCACGGCCAGGGGCAGCACCGTGACCGTGGTCACCGGAACCGACCTGGTGGTGAGCCCCCCAGCGGCCCCGAACTCCACCACCTCCACCCCGGGACCGGCCCCGAGCGCCAGCACCACCACGACCACCACCCCGGCCGGGGCCACCTTGGAGCCGGCCACCCCTCCCGTCGAAGCCCTGGCCCCGTTCGATCCCAGGTCATGTACCGCCTCGGGCGGAGAGGGCCCCTGACCAGGGGAGACGCTCCGGGCAAGGCTCATGCTGAGCGGCCGCTCCGGAGTCGGCGCTCTTGACATTGGTCTGACGGTCGTGTCATGTTGCAACGCACGGCGCGGCGGAGCGCCGATCACTCGCACAAGGGCAGGGGGTTGCCGTCGAGCCCGGCACCCCGCCCGATGTGCGAGGTACACCGATCTCGGGGGGCGGGAAGCGAGACCGGAAATGAGCATCAGAACGAGCGCTCTGCGCGCCTCTGTCGTGGCGGCTGCGGCAATGGTCTCTACCCTGGTGGTGCCGGCGATCGTCGGGGGGCCGCCGGCGTTGTCCTCGCTGCGCCTGCCCGCCGGCACCGGGTTCTCAACCACCTGCAACGACTCGTGGCCCATGTTCCAACACGACGCCACCCGCCACGGCGCTTCCACCTGCAGCGCCATCAACCAGCTCACGGTGGCCGGGCTCCACCCGGCCTGGTTCGTGGGCACCGCCCAGCCCGTGACCGCCACCCCCACCGTGTCGGGCGGCCAGGCCTATGTGGGCGACGACAGCGGCATCTTCTACGACATCGCCGTGGCCAGCGGCAAGGTGCAGTGGACCTTCTCGGTGGTGGCGGCCAGCTACGCCTGTTCCAAGCACGTCACCGTCCCCGGCGACCGCCACACCCCGTCGTACGGCGAGATCACCTCGAGTGCGGCCGTGGCCCAGGTGCCCACCCTGGCCGGCGACAGCGATCCGACGGTCTTCTTGGGCGGCGGCGGCACCCTCTTCGCCCTCGACGCCACCACCGGGCTGTGCCGTTGGGCGACCAACCTCGACCCCTCCAACCCGACCAGCGCCATGGAGGTGGAGTCCTCCCCCGTGGTCTTCACCCCGGCCGGTGGACACCCCGAAGTCATCGTGGGCTCGGACTCGAACGAGTCGCCCGGCGGCTCGGCCCCGTCGGGCATGCAGGCCCTCGACGCCACCACCGGAGCGCTGCTTTGGAAATTCGAGCCCGAGAACAACAAGACCGACAGCTCGTTGGCGGCGCCGGCCGATACCGACGGCTGTGGTGACGTTTGGTCCTCGCCGTCCGTGGACGCCGGCGCCCTAGGTGGCGCCGGGCTGGTGGTGACCACCACCGGCAACTGCCCCGAGATGACGAGGGAGCACCCGGCTGCCCCCACCGCTGCGGTCACCTGCCCCGGTTCCCCCAACCCGCCCACCCCGCAGCTCGAGGGGGTGGCCGCCCTCGATGCCGCCACCGGGTGCCTGGTGTGGCGCTGGTCGGAGCCGGTGAATCAGTACGCCAACCCGGCCCTGGCCGACGGAGGCGACACCGACTTCGGCTCCTCGCCCATTCTGGCCACCGTCGGCGGGCGCAAGACCGTGATCGAGGGCGGCAAGTCGGGCTACATGTACGCCATCGACCAGGCGACCGGCTCGCCCATCTGGGCCTCGCAGCCGGCCCAGCCCGGCCAGACCGGAGCGGCGCTGGCCGGCGCCATCGGCGGCATCATCGGGTCGGCCGCCTTCGGCTACGACGGAGCCGCCCCCACCGTGTTCGCCTCGAGCGCCATCTTGGCCCCGTTCTCGGGGGCCGGCGTGCAGTTCACCGGCCCCGGCGGCCTGCCGGTGGCCACTGCGGACACGACGTTGGTTTGTGTCACCAACAAGAAGCTCGTCACCGGCAAGACCTGCGACCCGCTGCGGGTGGCGTCGCTGCACGCCGTGGACGCCACCACGGGGGCGGTGAAGTGGCAGGCGCTCGTGTCGGTGCCCACCTACGCGGCCGTCACCTACAGCAACGGCGTCGTCTTCGCCCCCTCGACCACCGGCTTCTCGGTGGTGGCCTATGACGCCTCGACCGGCACGCCGCTGTGGGCCTTCCCCATGGGCGCCTCGATGTCGTCGGGCGCCTCCATCGTGGGCTCGAGACTCTTCGTCGGGGCCGGCACCAGCGAGGGCCCGGGCATCCCACCGCAGCTGAACGGCATCTGGTCCTTCGCCCTGGGGACCGACGGCGGACCGCCGTCGGTCAGCAACGTGACACCGCCGGCGCTTCCCTGAAACCAGGGGACGCTGACGTCGCTCAAGGCGCAGCGGCGGTGAAGTCCATGGTGAAGGGGGCGGCGGTGGGTGTGAACTGCCAGCCGCGCACCAGCTTGTTGCCCACCTGCAGCTGCACCGTCACCCCGCCGGCGCCGAGCTGCACGGCCAGGCGGCCGTGGTCCGAGGTGAAGGTCTTGCGGGCCCCGGCCGGCACCACGGAGGCGAACTCGGGGGTGGTGCCTGCTGCGGTCACCTCGACCCAGCATGGATTCCTGGTCGAGATCACCACGGTGAAAGCCGATGCCCGCACGCTGAAGTTGGCACTGGTCGGGCCGGTGGAGCTGCGGCTCACCGTGCCCCTGCCGGCCGCCGGGGCCGCCGGGGCCGAGGCCGAGCCCGTGCCCAGCGCCGTGCTCACCGACGACGGGGCTCCGCTGGAGATAGCCAGGCGGCTCAGCCACTGCGGCCGCACGGCATGGACCACCAGGCCGGCCGCTCCCACGGCCACGAGCAGGGCGGTGGCCCACACGAGCACCCGCAGCGCCCCGGGTGCGGGCCGGCGTCCGGCCGAGCGGGGCACGGCCGGGACTACCCCGGTGGGCGAGAAGCGGGGGTCCATGCCGGCCCAGCCGGGCCCGGCCACCCGGGGCACCTGGGCTGTGTGGGTCATCGTCGTCTGGGACTGGCCCTCGGTGACCACCTTGTCCTCCTGCCTCGCCGAGGCGAGCGTACCGTCGCCCTCCGTGACTACGGGCGTCGCCCTCGGTGACCACATCTCCGTTGTGGCCGGGGCGGAAACGTGCACCGTGCACCGGTCACGGGCCCGGCGAACTGACAGCTATGTCAGATAGGGTACGCCGGTCGCCACCGCGGCTCTGCGCAGTCCGACAGGGCCGGGGGGACGTTCCGAACGGAAGGTTCCTCGTCACCGGTCGTTTCCCCTGTAGCGACGGCCACAGGGGGCCACTGCGACTGAGGCGATGGCGGCGCCGAGTCGAGGAGGGGGACGTGCCAAGCATGACGAGCCGTGCCGTCGGAACACCGACGGCGCCCGGTGGTGGGTCGATGAGGACCTCCCGACGTGGGCGCCTGCCCCGCCTGACCGTGGTCCTCGTGGTCGTGGGCCTGGTGACCGCCGCCTGTGGGGCGCGCGTGGGCCCGTATCTCGGCGCCGGCCAGGGTGTGGGCGGAGGCAGCAACTCGAACGCCTCGTCGGCCACCACCACCCCCGGAGCGGCGGCGTCGCAGGGTGCCACGGGCACCGCGACCGGCACCGCCGGCGGCTCCACGGCCGGCAACGGTGGGACCAACGGTGGCGGCACCGGCACCAACCAGCCCATCGTGGCTCCCCCCTCGGGCTTCAATTACGACCCGGCGGCCGAGGCGGCTGCCTGCAAGGGCACCACCGGCAACACGGCGTCGGCCACCGGCATCACCCCGAGCTCGGTGCTGGTGGGCAACGTGAGCGGGATCACCGGGCCGCTGAACGGCAGCTTCCAACAGGGCCAGGACGCGGCCGTGGCTCTGTTCGACGCGCTCGACGCCGCCGGCGGTCTCTGTGGGCGCCAGGTGACGGTGGACAAGGAAGACGACGGGCAGAACTCCACCACCAACAAGAACGACGTGGACGACCTCATGAACAAGGGCGTGTTCGCCTTCGTGGGCTCGACCTCCGACGCCGACAACGGCGGGGTGGCCGACATGGCGGCCAAGGCCATCCCCGACTTCGGCTTCGCCATCAACTGCAACCGCAGCCAGTCCACCGACTACTGGTCGGTGGACGGCGGGAGCTGCTACGAGCCGGGCGGCCCGGGCACCGCCTTCGAGATCGGCGACGGCACCTTCCTCCTGGCCCAGCAGCAGGGGTACCTGCCCAAGAAGATGGCCTTCCTGGCCTACGACATCGCCATCAGCGCCCAGGCGGCCAAGCAGTTCCGCTACGTCTACACCCACAGCTTCGGGGGGACGGCCTGCTACGAGGACGAGTCGATATCGCCGGTGGGCGCCTCGCTCGAGAGCGACGTGCAGCAGATGCAGGCCAACGGCTGTCAGGGCGTTTACACCACCTTGGACGTGACCGGCAACGCCAAATTGCTCCAAGCCCTGCAGCAGCAGAACGTGCACATGCCGTATGTCGGCACCACTTTCGACGGCTACACCCCCTCGCAGATCTCCCTGGCCGGCGAGTCCGCCGCCCAAGGCCTGCTGGTGACGCTGCCCTTCATCCCGCTCGACGAGACCCAGACCATGGACGTCATGTACCAGCAGCAGCTGGCCAAGTACGTTCCCGGCGCCACCCCGAGCGGGTTCGGCTTCTTGTCGTGGTTGGCCGGGCAGATGTTCATCTACACCATGCTCGAAGCAGGCCGGAACCCGACGCACGCCAGTTTGCTCAACGCCCTCAACGGGCTGAAGGGCTATGACGCCGGGGGGGCCGTCGGGCCCTATACACCCGGCACCCACAGCGTGGGCCCGTGTGTCATGGACGTGGTGGTGAAGGGCAACGACTTCGTCCGCCATGCGCCCGCCTCGGGGCTCTTCTGCGGCGGCCAGCCCATAGCGGCCTCAGACAGCCACGGAAACAGCTGAGGTCGCCGGCCCGATGAGCGTCTACTGGCCTTTCATCATCATCGGGCTGTTCACCGGCAGCATCTACGGCCTCGCCGCTATGGGCGTGGTGCTCACCTACAAGACCACCGGCGTCTTCAACTTCGCCTATGGCGGTATCGCCATGGTGTGCGGCTACGCCTACTGGCAGTTCCACGACGTGTGGCACCTCACCGCCTGGATCGCCATCCCCCTGCTCATGCTGGTGGTGGCACCGGTGATCGGGCTCGTCTTCGAGCAGTTGTTCCGCCCGCTGGCCGGGCTGTCGGCCGAGATACCCATCGTCGTCTCCCTGGCCATGCTGGCGCTGCTCCAGGCTGTGGCCGTGCTGTTCTGGAAGGGGACTTCCCACGGCCTGCAGCCGGTGATCCCCCGGTCCACCTTCCGCTTCGGCCACCTCTACGTCGGCTACGACCAGCTCGGCACCCTCACCTGCGCGCTGGCGGCGGCGGCGTTCTTGTGGTGGCTGCTGCGTCACACCCGCTTCGGCACGGCCACCCGGGCCGTGGTCGACAACCGGGACCTGTCGGCCATGATCGGGGTGAACGGCGACAACGTGCGCCGCACGGCCTGGCTGATCTCGTCCATGTTCGCCGCCCTGGTCGGACTGCTGCTCAGCCCGACGCAGGGTGTGGACCCCAACGGGCTCGTGCTCATCGCCATCGGCGGCTTCACCGCGGCGGTGCTCGGACGGCTCACCAGCCTGCCCTGGGCCTTCGGCGGGTCGCTGGCCCTGGGCGTGTTCCAAAGCGTCCTGTCGCGCTGGAGCAGCTCGGGCATCATCGCCAACGTCGAGGCCTCCATCCCCTTCCTGGTGCTGTTCGTGCTCCTCATCGTCATGGGCGGGAGCTTGAAGGAAGCCGGCCTGGCGGTGCGCCCCATGGCCCTGGCCGGCAACGTCGCGGGGCCGGTCGAAGAGGACGAGGTGGGCCACGCCCGTCGTGCCCAGCGCTCCACGGCGTTCGGCACGGTGGCCTTCGTGGTGGCCCTGTGCCTGCCCATGGTGCTGTCGGGCCCCAAGATCTCGGTTCTCACCGCCGGCGCCATCTTCACCATCGTGGCCGTCACCGTGGTGGTGCTCACCGGCTGGGCCGGCCAGATCTCGCTGGCCCAGTTCACCTTCGTGGGGGTCGGCGCCTTCGCCGTGGGCCACTGGTCGGGCCACAGCGGCGAGAACTTCCTGTGGGCCACGCTGGCCGGGGCCGCCCTGGCCGTCCCCATCGGCCTGTTCGTGGGCCTGCCGTCACTGCGGCTCAAGGGCCTCTATCTGGCACTGGCCACCTTCGCCGCGGCGCTCATCATGGACAACATCGTCTTCAACAGCCAGTCGGTGAGCAACGGCATCACGGGTATCACCGCCCCCCACCCGCGCATCTTCGGCGTGTCCTTCGCCTCCACCACCGCCCTGTACGAGTTGAGCCTGGCTGTGCTCGGGGTGGTGCTGCTCGTTGCGTTCGTGCTGCGCCGCGGCCCCATCGGCCGCCGATTGCTCATCCTGCGCGACTCGCCGCTGGCCTCGTCCACCTTGGGGGTCAACCTCACCATCACCAAGTTGGTGGCCTTCGCCGCCTGCGGCGTGGTGGCGGCCATCGCCGGGGCGCTGTTCGCCGGGTACCAGCAGTCGATCACCCCGTTCGACTTCCAGTGGTCGCAGTCGCTCGAGGTGCTGCTGCTGGTGGTGCTGGGCGGCCGGTCGCTTCTGACCGGTTCGGTCATCGCCGGGCTGGTCTACATGATCGGCACGCTGAATCTGTTCCCCATCCCGGCTGGCTGGCACTCCTACATCCAGCTGGGCATCGCCGTCGGGGTGATAGGCCTCGGCCGCAACCCCGAGGGCACGGTGGCCATCTCGCGAGCCGAGACCAAGCGCACGTTGTCGATCCTCCATCCCCGGCCGCGCCGGCCACTGCAGTTCGAGACCCTCGCCGGCTCACCGCGCCTGGAGGTGCACAGTGGCTCCTGACACCTTGCTGGTGGCGAGCGCCATCTCGGTGCGCTTCGGCGGCTTGCACGCCCTGGACTCGGTGGACCTGGCCGTGCCGGCCGGCGAGATCACCGGGCTCATCGGGCCCAACGGGGCGGGCAAGACCACGATGTTCAACGTGCTGAGCGGGCTGATCCAGCCCGTCAACGGGCGGGTCCACATGGACGGGCATGACATCACGTCGTGGCCCACCCACCGCCGTGGCCGGGCCGGCATGGCCCGGACCTTCCAGCGCCTGGAGCTCTTCGCCCGCATGAGCGTGGAGGACAACCTCATCGCCGCCTGGGAGTCGTCGCACCCCGGGGCCATCTTGGGCCGGGGCCGGTCCGAGCGCCGGCGCCGGGTGGCCGAAGTGATGGAACTGGTGGGCCTGCGCGCCATCGGCCGTAGGGTGGCGGGCGAGCTCCCCACCGGCCTCGGGCGCATGGTCGAGCTGGGCCGGGCCCTGTGCACCGACCCCAAGATCCTCCTGCTCGACGAGCCCAGCTCGGGCCTGGACCTGACCGAGACCAACCGCTTCAGCGCCGTCATCCGCTCGCTCGTGCGCGATCACCACGGGCCTCTCGGCATCCTCCTGGTCGAGCACGACATGGCCCTGGTCATGGAGGTGTGCGACAGCATCACGGTGCTCGACTTCGGGCGGCGCATCGCCCAGGGCACGCCGAGCGAGATCCGCGGCGACGCCGCTGTGCGGGCCGCCTATCTGGGGGACTCCGATGTCGCCTGACACGAGCCGGCTGAGCCACGCCGCGCCGCCGGCGCTCGAGATCGAGGACCTAAGCGTCTCCTACGGCGGCATGCGCGCCCTGTCGGGGCTCTCGCTCACCGTGCCACCCGGCGCGGTCGTGGCCCTGCTGGGCGCCAACGGGGCGGGCAAGAGCACCACGCTGCGGGCCATCTCAGGGCTGGTGCACCCGGACCGGGGTCGCATCCGGGTCAACGGGGTGCGCGTGGACCGGCGCCCGGCGTATGCCATCGCCCGCCTGGGCGTGGTGCACGTGCCGGAGGGTCGAGGCATCTTCCCGAGCCTCACGGTGCAGGAGAATCTCGAGATGTGCATCTACGCCGTGGGGGAGGACGTGGACCCGGTGTCGGGGGCCAGTGCCCTCTTCCCGGCGCTCGGCACCCGGCTCAAGCAGCTGGCCGGCAGCCTTTCGGGCGGCGAGCAGCAGATGCTCTCGCTGGCCCGGGCGCTTCTGTCGAAGCCCAAGCTCCTCATGGTGGACGAGATCTCCATGGGGCTGGCCCCCATCATCGTCCAGCAGCTCTTCGACGCCCTGCGGGAGCGGGCGGCGGCGGGGACCAGCCTGCTTCTTGTGGAGCAGTACATCGATGCGGCGCTGGAATTGGCCGATTACGTATATGTCATGGAGAAGGGTCGGGTCGTCGATGTCGGGCAACCCGAGGATGTTCGCCACGGCGGGCTCGTGTCCGCCTATCTCGGCGGCTGAGAAAGAGGGGGTCTGACCATGGGTGGGCACAATCTCCACACATCGCAGCAGGGGGGCACGCGCCGGCGGGCCGGGGAGGGCTCCGTGCTCGTCCGGCGCCTGGCGCGCCTCGGGGTGGGCGGCTTCGTGGGGACGGTGGCATCGCTCGGCCTGGCCGGTGTGGCTCACGCCGACTCGAGCTCGA